>CALVSQ010000026.1 GCA_944359085.1 uncultured Bacilli bacterium
CGAACCCCCGCGCCGTTTCCGACCTCCCGGTTTTCAAGACCGGTCCCTTCAACCAGACTTGGGTATTTCTCCATAAATTCCGACAACGATTTGATTATAGCATAAAGTTTTATAAAATGTCAATATAAAATAACTAATTTTATTTCATTATATGCAATTTTTAATATTTTTTTTACAAATTAAAAAAAATAAGTAATTTAATTACTCATTTCTTTTAAATTGTTGTAGAATGATTCCCATTCCAATCATTACGCTAATTACTGTTACTAAAATTCCTATATATGGAATAATACCTAATAAATTTAAAACAACAATACCAATTAATCCTATTAATAATGGATTGTTTTCTTTTTTCATTAATTTTGTCCATATTACATAACCTAATAAATAACCTGTAAAAATACTTGATAACCATATAGCTAAAACATATAAAATTAACAATAAAATAGCTAAAGGAATACAAAATGTGATAGTTAACAATAATATGAAAATTACCGGTATTAAAATTAAAGAAAGTGTTCCAAATCCAAACATAGAAAATACATTTAAAACTGTAATATTAGCATTGTTACTTTCTATTTTCTTGAATAATTTAGGTGCTAATAAATATAATGCTAAAAATATAACTAAAATTCCACCCAGATTATAAATAAAGTTCATAATTTGGTCTTGAATTGTAACTTCACCTTGTAATTTTTCAGTTAAATTTGTAGTATTTACTTGTGAATCTTTTACTTCAATAACAGCATCTTCATTATATGATAAATTATTTATATTTGCATTTTTTATGATTATTTCATTTGCTTTGATATTAACATTTTCTATATTTCCATTTATAGTAACTGTAGCTGCATAAATAGTAACATCTTTTTTTATAGTTCCAGAAATTGTAACATTATTAGCTAAAACCAATAAATCTCTTTCAATTATACTATTTTCATTAAAATTAACAACATTACCAAAAACAAAGCCATCATTTTTTACTATACCATTTATTTCTATATTGTTTCCAGCAGATAATAAATATTCACTTTCACCTTCATATTTTATTGTGTTTCCAAGTGTCATATCTAATCCGGAAACTTTATTGGTATTTTCAACATAATTTCCTAACAAAATAGAACTTCCTTGAATTTCTTGATTCTCTTTTACTTCTCCATTAACGTTTATATTTAACGCATTAACACTTATTGGTATCAATAATAATAAAACTAAAAATATTTTTTTCATTTATTCACCTCTATATTATATTACCATTATATTTATAAAAAGTCAAAAATATAGTAATTTTTTTCTTAAAAAACGCATAATAAAAATGGTGATGCTTAATGGAATTATTTTTATTATGTTTAAAAATCTTTTTTGCTAGAATTTTAGATGTATCATTAGGTACTTTAAGAACAATGATTACTGTTAAAGGTAAAAATTTATATGCTAGTTTAGTGGGATTTTTTGAAGTTTTAATTTGGTTTATAATTGTAAAGGAAGCCTTAAACACTGATGAAACTAGTATTTGGATAGCCATTTTTTATGCTTTAGGTTTTGCTACAGGTACTTATATAGGAGGTATTTTATCTCAAAAATTTATTTCTGGAAATTTAAATGTCCAAATAATAACTGATAGTGCTTACCCTAATATGGTGGACAAATTAAGAAATGAAGGTTATGGTGTTACAGTAATTGATGTTGAAGGGAAAAATAAAGATCAAGAAAAATATATGTTATTTATTGAGATAAATAATAAAAAATTTAATCATTTACGCAAGATTGTTAGAAATATTGATAAAGATGCATTTGTCGTTGTTAATGAAACAAAATATGTTTTTAATGGTTTTATGAATAATATAATAAAATAAAAACTTTGATATTTCAAAGTTTTTTTAGTAATTATACACACCATTTATTTTATAATAAGTATCTTTATCTAACTTTTCAACACTCCATTTATCATTTATTCTAGTTAAATTAATTTCTATAGTATATCTTACCTTTTCTTTTGCTTCTTTTAATTTTTCTAATTTATAATCATTAAATTTTGTTACACTATATTCTCCATTTTCATAAAATTGTTCTTTGTTATCATTCATATAGTTATTAGCTTCATCTAATACTCTTTTAAAATCAGTTACAGATATTTCCACAGTTACTACAGCTTCATCGCCATCCATCACTTCATCTTTTATTTCATAACTTAAATTTTGATAATGTTTTTTCATTATATCTATATATTTTTCTTTTTGTGATTCATTTAAATCACTTTCATTAACTACATTATTTAAATCAGTTAATACACTATTATCTAAAGTTTGATATTTTTTTAAAAATTCTTCAGTTTTTTTTGTTGGTGTGTTGGATAAATCATTACATCCCACTAATAAAAATAAAAAAAGTATACATATTAATTTTTTCATATAATCATCCTTTCACATATAGTTTGATTAAAAATTAATATTATATACTTGTTATTTTAATTTGCTACTAATACTGCGCGGGTGGAATCGACTTCTATTGCGCCACCATGACCTGTTCCAATATGAAAAATTCCTGCACTTGAATCAGAAGTATTAATTCCACCTCGACCAAACCACGAATAATTTGTACTTGGAAAATAAGCATAATCATCATACCAACCATTATGAATAAAATCATCAAGTTTATTTATTATTTCTTTGGTAGCATCACCTAACTTTCCATTGCTATAATTTGTTTCTGAAGAGTTATAAGTATAGTTATCATAATATTTATCATCAATATCATTTGCAAAACCTGCGTGATTTGAATAAAAATTTCCATTGCTATCAACCATATTCCCCATTGTATATTCATATGCGCCACCACTCATATCATATACACCATAGATATTTTGTGTTGTAGATTGTATTATATTTATTTTATATGCATTAGATATTCCACCACCTGTATAATAATTACTATTATTGTTTATTCCAACTTCAACACACTTTCCATTTGTACATGTTCCATATTTACTATGAGATAGGTATGCTACTGCTCCCCATTCCATGTTTTTCATCATATGACTATCACCATTTAAATTATATTTTGTACTCATGCTTTGAATTGATGTAAAAAACGATGATACTGTTTGATTTCTTAAACTACTTACATTTGGTTTTATTGTTATTTGATTTGTACTACCACTTACCTCAAATTTTCCTACCCAAAATCCTTTTAATTCTTGATCACCAAATGTAAATGCTGGGTGAGTATATGTGCTTGTTCCATTTTTTATACTTCCATTTGTTGAATCAGTGCATGTTTCACTACTTGTTCCAGAGCCACTCACTGCATCTACACATTCTACTGTACCGCTACTAGAAATTCCATTTTCAAATTTTATTTGTATTTCTTGTTCATCAACACTTTCATTATTTCCATTAAATATCGTATAGGTATATCTTGGTATCCAAACATACCAAAGTGCTATATCATTTTCAGCTATTGTATCTCCAACATTTTTAGTAACACCACTATTTAATACTACTGCGTTAGCCCATTCTTTTGCATCATAATCATACCATTCTTTTTTTGTATCTGCATATATCCAATTTGTTCCATCATACTTTATTGGTATCATATTATTCAATATTAATGGTTTATTTGCTCCACTATTATCCATATATTCTTTTTCTGGTGGTGGAGCTATTATACTAACACATTCATTATTCATATTGTATTTATACTGATTATTCTCTACTTTTACTTCTATTATATTATCAGTTGGTATTTCTTCTCCTGTTACTGAATCATATACTGTGGTTGGTAAATATTCTCCTTTTATTAATTCATTGATTGTTACACAATAAGTATTTCCTTCAACATTTACTAATGTATTTGAATTATCGTTAACATAAAGATTAGCTGCATTATAAAGTATTTCTTTACTAGCATCACTTATTTCATTTCTAGTTTCTCTAATTGCGTTTAAAATAGGTGGGAATGCTAATAAAGCAATCAAAGCTAAAATAATAACTACACCTATTAATTCAGTTAAAGTAAACCCTTTTTTCAAATTAACCACCTCTTAATATTCACAGTTCCCTGGTGTACGAGGATAAGGTATTACATCACGAATATTTTCAACACCAGTTAAATAAATTAATAATCTTTCAAATCCCATTCCGAATCCTGAATGAACACATCCACCAAATTTTCTTAAATTCAAATACCATTCCATACCATCTATTGGCATATTTAATTCTTTCATTCTATTAATTAATTTATCGTAATCTTCTTCTCTTTGAGAACCACCCATTAATTCACCTGCTCCTGGTACTTCTAAATCAACAGCAGCTACAGTTTTACCATCTGGATTAGCTTTCATATAAAAGGCTTTAATATCTTTAGGCCAATCGGTAATAAATACTGGGCCATTAAAATATTCAGTAATATATTTTTCATGTTCTTTGGCAATATCTTCACCATATTCTGGTTTAAATTCAAAATCAACTTTAGCTTCTTTTAATATTTTTATTACTTCTTCATGGGTAATTCTAGTGAATTTAGAATTAACTAATTTATTTAATTTATCAATCAATCCTTTTTCTACAAATTGATCTAAAAATTTCATTTCTGATGGACAATTATCTAAAACATACTTAACTACATATTTAAGCATTTCTTCCATAATATCCATATCTTGTTTCAAATCACAGAAAGCTATTTCTGGTTCAATCATCCAAAATTCAGAAGCATGTGTTTTAGTATTAGAATTTTCTGCTCTAAAAGTTGGACCAAAAGTATATGTTTTTTTATAAGCTAAAGCAAAAGTTTCAGCTTGTAATTGACCAGATACTGTTAAATTTGCTGGTTTACCAAAAAAGTCTTTACTATAATCTGGTTTCCCATTTACTCTATTTAAATCTAAAGTGGTTACTTGGAACATTTCTCCTGCTCCTTCACAATCACTTGCTGTAATTAATGGAGCATGAAAATATACATAACCATTATTTTGAAAATAAGAATGAATTGCGAAAGCAGCAACACTTCTTACTCTAAATACTGCTTGAAACAAATTAGTACGTGGTCTTAAATAAGCTACTTCTCTTAAAAATTCTCTTGTATGTCTTTTTGGTTGAATTGGATAATCTTCTGGACAATCACCTAACAAAATAACATCTTTAGCTATTACTTCATAATCTTGTCCTGATCCTAAAGACTTAGATAAAGTACCTATTACTTTGATTGCACATCCAACTCTTAGTTTAGATATGAAATCAAAATTAGACAATTTATTGTCGTAAACAATTTGAATACTTTTAAAACATGTGCCATCATAAAAATCAATGAAACCGAATTCTTTTTGTTTTCTATGATTTCTAATCCAGCCTTCTAAAACAATTTCTTTAGATAGATATTGTTCAATATTTTCATATAATTTTTTTAAATCCATAATATATTCCTCCTAATCACGATGTAAAGATCTATAAACCCATTCAAAAATTAATAAAGCTATTATTATAATGGCTATCCATAAAATTGGATTGTGACTATTTTCCAAGAAAAAATCTTTGATATTTCCAGTAATATCATTGAACCAATCATTAATATTATTCCATAAGTTTGACCACATAATCTACACCTTCCTTATTTTTTTATGACCTTTTATCAACATTTTAATTCCATATGGATGTTTAAATGCAACAGTTAATATTTTATCTTTTATACCAACGATAACACCTTCGCCATATGTATCAAAATAAATATGTTCTCCAATACTATATTCAACACTATCATCAACATTATTTAATTTAAATTTACTAGTATTAGTATTAAAATATTTAGAATCAATTTCTTTAATGAATCTACTTTCTTTATTGCTTACTTTATTACCATATATAGTACGAGATAAAGCATTTACTAGCCATAATCTTTTTTTAGCTCTTGTAATCGCTACATAACATAATCTTCTTTCCTCTTCCATTTGATCGTTACTTTCAAATGAGTTAAAATGAGGAAATATACTTTCTTCTAAGCCAACAATAAATACATTATCAAATTCTAATCCTTTAGCAGAATGAATTGTCATTAACGTTACACTTTCATTATCTTTATATTCTGTTATATCAGCAACTAAACTTATTTCATTTAAGAAATCTTCTAAACTAATTATACCATAATTTTCCTCAAATTGATAAGCAATAGATTTAAATTCATTTAAGTTTTCTATTCTAGTTTGAGCTTCAATAGAATTCTCTTCTTCTAATTCTTTAATAATACCTGTTTTTTCTAATATTAAATCAATAAATTTAGTTAAAGTATAGTTATCTTTATTTTCTCTTAAATATGAAATTATATTCTTAAATTCTAATTCTTTACCAGAATCAATCGCATCATACATTGAGCAATTTAAATCATTTGCTTTTTTAATTAATTTGTCAATTGTAACTTTACCAATTTTTCTTCTTGGAACATTAATTATTCTAGTTAAACTAACATCATCATCTTTATTATAAATTAATTTTAAATAAGCCATTAAATCTTTAATTTCTTTACGATTATAAAAATATACACTACCAACCACTTTATAGGGAATATTATTTAATAATAATTCATCTTCTAAATTACGTGATTGCGCATTTGTTCTATATAAAATAGCTATATCACTTAGTTTAGAACCATTATCTAATAATTTATTAATTTCATTAATAACATAAAAAGATTCATCTTTTTCATCAGTAGCTCTTTTATATTCAATTTTTAATCCTTCTTCATTATCAGTCCATAAATTTTTATCTTTCCTATTAACATTATTTTTAATTAAATCATTTGAAGCATTAATAATTGTTTTGGTTGATCTATAATTTTGTTCTAGATAAACTGTTTTACAATTTGGATAATCTTTTTCAAAATTTAAGATATTTTTATAATTAGATCCTCTCCAAGAATAAATAGATTGACTATCATCACCTACAACACAAATATTTTTATATTTCGCACTTATCATTTTAGTTAATAAATATTGTGCTTCATTAGTATCTTGATATTCATCAATTAAAATATATTTATATTGTTCTTGATATTCTTTTAATATTTCTGGATGTTTTTTAAATAAAACTATTGGCAACATTAATAAGTCATCAAAATCAACACTATTATTTTTAATTAATCTATTTTCATATTTTCTATAAATATCTAAAACTAGCTCATCATAATCGTTAGCTACAAATCTTTCATATTCATAACTATCAATTAAAGCATTTTTATTATTACTTATGATATTTTTAATTGCTTTATAATTTTCATCACAATTCATATCTTTTAGAATATTTTTAATTAAAATACTAGTATCATCACTATCCAAAATAGTAAAATTTTTACTTAATTTTAATTTATCATAATGTTTTTTTAAAATATTTAATCCAAAAGAATGAAAAGTTGATATTTGAATTTGATATCCGATTGGACCAACCATATTAAGTATTCTTTCTTTCATTTCTTTAGCTGCTTTATTAGTAAAAGTAATAGCAAGTATATTAGATGGATCTACATTATTATCTAATATTAATTTAGCTACTTTAGTAGTTAATACTTTTGTTTTACCACTTCCTGCCCCGGCTAAAACCAATAATGGTCCATCAGTTATATTTACTGCTTCTTTTTGTCTATCATTTAATGTATCTAAATTCATAAAACCACCTTAAACAATTATAACATAATTTGTATAAAAATATTGAATAATTATAAAATATATGATATATTTAAAGTGGTTAGGGGCAATACTTATGAACAAGTTAAAAGAACTATTTTTAGAAAACAAAAAATATACTTTCAAAGAAATTAAAAAAATATTAAATATTGATGAAGAAACACTATATAATCAATTACAGTTTTTAGAAGAGCAAGGAATTATTATTGAATCTAATGAAACATTCCAAAAAATTCCCAATAATTGTGTGGTAAGCAAAATAAAAATCTGTAAAAATGGTTGTGGTGTTTTTTATTTGGATAAAGACAAATATCAAATTCATCCAAATGATTTAAATTATGCTTTAAATAATGATTTATGTTTATTTTTAATTGATAGAGAAACTAAACAAGCAAAAGTTAAAAAAATTATTAAAAGATTTGACAATCTAGTAGTTTGTGAATTTATTAATAATAAATTTAAGATGTATGGTGGAAATTCTTTTATCGATATACCAGATAAAGAAACTAAAAAATTAGTTGAAGGAACTAGAGTCTTAGTAAAACTTAAAAATAATAAATTATGTGGTAATATTGTGGAAATAATCGGCCATAAAGATGATCCTGATATTGACTTAAAACAAATTGCTTTGAGTAATTCGTTTTGTCTAAATTTTAGTCAAGATGCAATGGATGAACTAGAAAAAATACCTCATGAAATAAAAGCAGATGAATTAAAAGATAGATTAGATTTAAGAGATAAACTAATATATACAATTGATTGTGACAACACTAAAGATATGGATGATGCTATAAGTATTGAATTAAATGAAAAAGGAAATTATGTTTTAGGTGTTCATATATCAGACGTATCACATTATATAAAATATGGTAGTGCTTTATTTAAAGACGCTTATCAAAGAGGAACAAGTGTTTATATGTTAGATTCTGTAATTCCGATGATTCATAAATATTTATCAAATGGCATATGCTCTTTAAATCCTAATGTTGATAGATTAACAAAATCGTGTATCATGGAAATAGATCAAAATGGTAATATCGTTGATTATAAAATTGTCAAGAGTGTTATTAATTCTAAGAAAAAAATGAAATATTCTGAGGTCAATAAAATATTAGAGGAAAATAAGATTATTCCATCTTATGAATCATTCGTTGAAAATCTAAAATTAGCCCAACAATTAAGCATAATATTAAGTAAGAAAATTCAAGAAAAAGGATATATAAACTTTCAAAGTAATGATTTAAATATATCATTAGATGAAAATGGTAAACCTTTAGAATTTATTATAAGTAATCAAAAAAGTGCAGAAGAAATAATTGAAAATTTTATGTTACTTGCTAATCAAACTGTTGCTACTAATTATTGTTGGATGCCTTTTATATATCGTGTTCATGAAATTCCTGATGAGGAATTGTTGAAAAAAATATTAGATTTTTTAAGAATAATACATTTCAAAGTTCCTAATGTTAAAAATTTGGATAATCCAAAAACAATTCAAGGAATATTAAAAAAATTTTCTTGTGATGAAGATTTTAAAATAATATCTAATTTTATTTTAAAAGGAATGAAAAAAGCAAGATATTCAGATTATAACCTTGGTCACTTTGCCTTATCATTTGATAATTACACTCATTTTACATCCCCTATTAGAAGATTATGTGATTTAATGGTTCATATTTTAATTGATAAATATAATAACCCAAATATAACACAAGAAGAATTAAAAGAATTAGAAACTATTTTAAGTGATGTAAGTAGTCAAGCTTCTATGAAAGAAATAAAAGCTATAGAAGCAGAACGAGAAGCTAATATGATGAAAATGGCTGAATACATGGAAGATCATATTGGCGAATATTTTAATGGAAAAATAATTAATATTTCTGCTTCTGGAATAACTGTTGAGGTTAATAATATAGTAGGTCACGTCAAAATATTTAACGTTAAAGGTGATTTATATCAATTTGATCCAGACTTATTTATTGTAAAGGGACGAAAAACAAAAAATTGTTATCAAATTGGTGATTATGTTCGAATTAAAGTTTTAAATGCTTCTAAAGAATTTAGAACAATTGATTTTGAAATATGTCAAAAATTAGCAAAACAAAAAACATTAAGATTAAGTTCTTAATGTTTTTTAACATATTATTTTTTTTAGAATAAAATAAAATGAAAGGAGAATTGAATGAAAAAAGTAATCATTCCAATAATTATTATTTTGATTGTTGGTATATTTGTTTTTCTATTTTTTAACAAAAAAGAAAGTGATTTAAAAAAGATTAAAGTAGCAGAAGTTACTCATAGTATATTTTATGCACCTCAATATGTAGCCCATGCTTTAGGTTATTTTGAAGAAGAAGGATTAGATGTAGAATTATTATTAGTTCCTGGAGCTGATAAAGTAGCAGCATCAGTATTATCAGGTGACGTTCAAATTGGATTTTGTGGTAGTGAAGCAACTATCTATATTTACAATCAAGGTCAAGAAGATTATTTAGTAAACTTTGCTGGATTAACTAAAAGAGATGGTAGTTTTATCGTATCACGTGAAAAAATTGAAAATTTTACATTAGAGAATTTAAAAGGTAAAACTATAATTGGTGGTCGAATTGGTGGAATGCCAGAAATGACTTTAGAATACACATTAAAAGAATCTGGTATCGATCCTAAAAAAGATTTAACTATTGATACTAGTATTGAATTTGCTGCTATGTCAGGAGCATTTATTGGTGGTACCGGTGATTTTGTATCTTTATTTGAACCAAATGCTTTACAATTAGAACAACAAGGTTATGGTTATGTTGTGGCTTCTTTAGGTGAATTAGGTGGTGTTGTGCCATATACCGCTTATAATGCTAAAAAAAGTTATATTGAAAATAATCCTGATGTAATTGAAGGATTTACTAAAGCTATACAAAAAGGATTATATTACGTACATAGCCATGATTCTAAAGATATAGCTGAAATTATTCTAGATTACTTCCCAGATATTTCTAAAAATGATTTAGAAACCATTATTGATCGATACAAAAATATTGACTCGTGGTTTACAACTACTTACATAACTGAAGAAAACTTTAATCATATTCAAGAGATAGCTACAAGCGCTGGTCAATTAGATGAAAGAGCACCATTTGATAAATTAGTTAATAATACATATTCAAAATAAAAAGATTATTCTTTAAATAACTTAGACTGTTGAAATAATCAATAGTCTTTTTTATGTAATAAATTAATATATTATCAATTATATTTTATTTATATATGTAATTAACCTACATTTTATAAATTTAATATTTTTAAAAACGATGTAAAAAATAAAAAGTATGATATAATAATCATAACTTAATGGAGGGGATCATTTTGAACAAAGAAACTTTAAAATTATCAATTATATTTTTTAAAAAGGGAAAATCATATTATTTTAAATATGATAATGAAATATGTAGCGAAGTAACATCTTATAATATTAACAAATTAAAAGAACATCTAAATTCTCCTTTTAAAGTTAAATTTATAGGAATGTCCAAATCAGAAATAAAAAAAATTATAGCATATCTATTAGATGATACAATGGAAGTATCAATCAAAAAAATTAATAGTGAAAAAGAAAATTTATTAATATTTGAAGCATCATTTATTCATTCTACAAGAATTATTGAAGCTTATAAAGTTCCAAACGAAAGTTGTCTTTATGGTAGGTCTACAAATTGTAACCCATTTTTATATACTGAAATAAATGGAAAAAAAGTACTAATTGAAACTACAAAAGATTATGCAAAAAATAATGTAGGAGATTATTATTTTTTATCTTGCGATTTAAGTGTAGCAGAGAAAACTTTTTTTGATAGTTCTTATACAAAATTAGAATACGACTATTTATATAGAATTGAAACAGAGTTTAATGACAAAAAAACAAAACAAAAAATTTTAGATTTTCATAAAATTTTTAAAAACAATTAAAGTTTAAGTATATAAAATTTACTATATGAGTTAAACTATCGACAAATAATTAAAAAATTTACTTATTTGTCTTTTTTTATTAAAATATAATAATATTCTATTTATTTTAATTATATATTTCTTTTATATCATTATAATTTCTATAGTTATTCTTTATATTTTTTCATACATATTTTAAAATTTTTTTATATCTATTCTAACAACAGTATACATATTTATTATTAAATTAATAAGCAAAAAGTAGACCCTTTTTTATCTGTCTACTTTTTTATCATCTCAATTAAAATAATTTTTTTATTCTCCAAATATCTCAAATATCTCGCTAAAAATTGATTCTTTTTTCTTACTTGATTTTTTTTCTTTCTTATCTGATTTTATAGGTTGCACTTCAGAATAATTTTTTTCTTCTTTTTCAATTATTTTTTCTAATTCTCCCCTATCTAACCAAATACCACGACATTCTGGACAATAATCAATTTCAACACCTTTTTTTTCTGCCATTAATAATGTTACATCTTTACAAACTGGACATTTCATATATTTTCCTCCTTATTTTGATTCCATTACAGCAACTGCTGTAGCTACAGTAGCTCCTACCATTGGATTATTACCCATACCGATAAATCCCATCATTTCAACATGAGCTGGTACTGAAGAAGAACCTGCAAATTGAGCATCTGAATGCATTCTTCCCATTGTATCAGTCATACCATATGAAGCAGGTCCGGCTGCCATATTATCTGGATGTAATGTTCTACCTGTTCCGCCACCTGAAGCTACTGAAAAATATTTTTTACCTAATTCAATTCTTTCTTTTTTATAAGTTCCAGCCACAGGATGTTGAAATCTTGTTGGATTAGTTGAGTTTCCAGTAATAGATACATCAACATTTTCATGATGCATAATGGCAACGCCTTCTCTTACATCATTAGCACCATAACATAATACTTTAGCTCTTTCACCATCTGAATATTTTATTTCTTCTACTATTTTTAACTCACCAGTATAAAAATCAAAATCAGTTTTAACATATGTAAAACCATTAATTCGAGAAATAATTTGAGCAGCATCTTTTCCTAAACCATTTAATATTACTTTTAATGGTTCTTTTCTTACTTTATTAGCTGATTTAGCAATTCCAATAGCTCCTTCAGCTGCAGCAAAAGATTCATGTCCTGCTAAAAAAGCAAAACATTTAGTATCTTCACTTAATAACATAGCTGCTAAATTACCATGGCCTAAACCTACTTTTCTATCATCAGCAACTGAACCTGGAATACAAAATGCTTGTAATCCTTCACCAATAGCTTTAGCTGCACTTGCAGCATCTTTACAGTCTTGTTTAATTGCTATAGCTGCACCTAAAGTATATGCATAACACGCATCATCAAAACAAATTGGTTGAATGTCTTTAGTAATTTTAGCAGGATCAAATCCTCTATCTAAGCAAATTTGTCTTGCTTCTTCTAAATCTTTAATATCATATTTCTTTAAAACTTCATTAATTTTGTTTATTCTTCTATCATAACTTTCAAAACTTATCATTTTATTACTCCTCTCTTGGATCTATTTTTTTAACTGCTTCATCAAATCTACCATATTTACCACTTGCTTTTTCAATTGCTTCCATAGGTTCAATACCAGCTTTAATGTTATCCATCATTTTTCCTAAATTAACATATTTATAACCAATAATAGTATCATTTTCATCTAAACCTATTTCAACAATATATCCTTCAGCTAATTCCAAATATCTAGGACCTTTAGCTTTAGTTGAATAAATAGTTCCAACTTGACTTCTATGACCTTTTCCTAAATCTTCTAAACCTGCCCCAATATCTAATCCGCCTTCTGAAAAAGCTGATTGTGATCTACCATAAACAATTTGTAAAAATAATTCTCTCATTGCTGTATTAATCGCATCACAAACTAAATCAGTATTTAAAGCTTCTAGTATAGTTTTACCAACTAATATTTCTCCTGCCATAGCAGCTGAATGAGTCATACCAGAACATCCTAAAGTTTCTACTAGTGCTTCTTCTATAATACCGTTTTTAATATTTAAAGTTAATTTGCAAGCACCTTGTTGTGGAGCACACCATCCAATACCATGAGTTAAACCAGAAATATCTTTTATTTCTTTTGCTTTAACCCATTTACCTTCCTCTGGAATAGGTGCTGGTCCATGATCAACACCTTTTTTTACGTAACACATGTTTTCCACATCTTTTGTATATTTCATAATAACCTCCTATATATGCTTAATAATTATATAATATTTTTTATATTTCTTCAAGATTTAATAATGATTTTCCTTAATTTACGACAATTAAAAATTATATAAAACTATATACTCTTTAAGCAAATAAGTAATTAATAATATCACCATTTTCATATTCAATTATTACTGAATAAATAACTGATCCTGCTGAATTAAATGTTATAGCATTATCTTCAAATTTATATTCTAAATTTTCTTTTTTATCATCATAATTTGCAGTAACTTCTTTTACAGTAAATTTATCTTCACTTGTAAATATAATAGTAAATTCACTAATAGTATAATATTCATAATCAGTTTTTTCATATTTTATTTCAAAATATTCTAAAGGAGATATATTTAAATCATATTCCTGTTTTTTTAATTTAATTGGTAAAATATTTATATTAATTAAACTTGGTCCATCTTCATTATCTACCATTTGCTTTATATCAACTCTACTTTTATAATCTAATAATTTTACATCATCATCACAATTACTTATAATAGAACTTTTTTCTTCTTTAGTAATACCCAAAAATTTAATTTTATTAATTATCAATTCATCTTTCTTAATACCTTCTACTTCTAATTTGTCTCCAACATTAAAAATTGTTGAATCTATAACGGCAGTTCCTATTGATTTATCATTATTTTCAATATCCAAATTAACATTAACAAAAGAGCTAGAAAAAGAAATAATATCAATAACAGTTGCAATACCTTTGAAAGTTTTATCCCTATTTATAAATAGAACTATCAATAAAATAAATATTAATACACTAATTCCTATTAAGACTTTTTTCATTATATCACCACCGATCCAGTCATTTATTTTCAATACCATTACTAATAATAGTATATCAAAAAAACTATTAAAAGTAAATTATGTGAAATTAACAAAAAATTAATTTTTAGTATTGTTTTGGTTAATTTTATGTTAATATATTTATGAAAGGAAGGTTATATTATGAAAAATGAAATTATATTATTTGAAGACCAAAATGTTAAATTGGAGGTGAATTTAAAAGATGAAACTGTTTGGTTAACTCAAGAACAAATGGCAAAACTATTTGATAGAGATAAGTCAGTTATTTCAAGGCATATTAAAAATGCTTTAAGCGAAGAATTAAATGAAAAAGAGGTAGTTGCATTTTTTGCAACAACCACTAAGCATGGTGCAATGAACAATAAAATTCAAACTCATATGGTAGAACATTACAACTTAGATATGATTATATCTGTTGGTTATAGAGTAAAATCAAAAAATGGTATTATTTTTAGAAAATGGGCTAATAAAATATTAAAAAATTATCTTATAAAAGGTTATGCTGTTAATAATAAAAGATTAGAATATTTAGAAAAAACAGTTAAATTAATCGATATTGCTAGTAGAATAGATAACGAAATAAATAATGAAGAAGCAAAAGAAATAATAAAAGTAATCAATAATTATTCTAATGCTTTAAATTTATTAGATGATTATGATCATAAAACTATTAAAAAACCTAAAGGAACAAACGATGATAAAATAATAACATATGAAGAATGCTTAAGAGTTATTAATGATTTAAAATTTAATAATGATAGTGATTTATTTGCGTTAGAAAGAAATAAAGGATTAAAAGGAATTATTGGTAATATATATCAATCATTTGGCGGTAAAGATTTATATCCTACTACCGAGGAAAAATGTGCTAATCTATTATATTTAGTAATTAAAAATCATGTTTTTATCGATGGTAATAAAAGAATTGGTGCTACATTATTCATTTATTTTTTAAATTATTATGATTTACTTTATAAAGATAACAAACAAGTAATAGACAACAACACTTTAGTTGCTATTACAATTTTAATAGCGCAGTCTAATCCAAAAGAAAAAGAAGTAATTATTGATTTATTAATGAATTTTTTAATAAAAGACTAATCTAATTGATTAGTCAGATTGTAGACAAACCCCACATTTGAAAAAAATGTGGGGTTTTCTTTTACATGGTTTTTTGAAATTTTAAT
>CALVSQ010000027.1 GCA_944359085.1 uncultured Bacilli bacterium
GTGGATTTTTTCCCATTTTGCGACTTTTTTTTAAAAGTTTTAAATTCCTATTGACTTTTAATAGTTAGTCACCTAATGGTATTATATCATATCTTTTTAAAATATTCTTCTAATGTTAAATTATTTTCATAAATATATTTAGCTATATCATTTCCAACATAACGATAATGCCATGGTTCATACTTAAAACCTGTTATATTTTCTTTTCCTTTAGGATATCTTAAAATAAAACCATATTTATGGGCATTATCTTTCATCCAAATAAATTCTTTGGAATTTTCAAAATTATCATAATCTTTGTTAGATCCTTCAACATCTAAAGCTAAACCTGTTTGATGTTCAGAATGCCCTGGTTTTGCTGAACATTCTAAAGCATAATTTAAACCTTTTTCTTTAACATAATAATTAAATAATTCATTTTGATAATTGTAATCACGATAAGCAGAAACAGCTACAATTCGATAACCTAATTTAGATGCGTCTTCACTTAATTTTTCAAAAGCTATTTTAGCTTCTTTTTTTAAGTATTTATCTTTATTAGCGTATTTTAAAGAAATGCTTTCTAAATTTTTGGGAATATAACTACTTAACAATTGATTATTTTTATTAACTAAAACTAATACATCGTCAGGATTTTCAATTAATTTAATATTTTTATAAAATCCTTCTTCATCTTTATTAAAAAACAATAAAATTAAAATACCAATAATTATATAATAAGCTTTTTTTAAATTTTTTTCCATGATATTCACCTATAATAATTATATGCAATTGGGTAAATATGGTATATGATTTACTAAATTTATGGTATAATGATTTTGGTGAATATAAATGAAAAAATACATATTAATTATTCTAGCAGTTGCTTTTATAACGATGTTACCACTTTTTACTAGTGATTATAAATCAAGTCATGATACTAAATTTCATTTGACTAATATTGATAGTTTAACAGAACAAATAGAAAAAGATTTTTTTAATCCGAGCAAAATAGTGGGGAATATTGGTAATGACTTTGGATATGGCACAAATTTATTTTATCCTCCTTTAAGTCATTATGCAGCATCTTATATAAACGTTGTTATAGATAATCCTGTTATTAGTGTAGAGATAGTTTATTTTATAAGTTTATTTTTATCAGGTATTAGTATGTTCTTATTATCTAAAGCATTATCTAAAAATGATTATATTGGATTAATATCAGCAATAATTTATATGCTTTTTCCATATCATTTATCTGATATTTATATAAGAGATGCAATAGGTGAAAGTTTACTTTTTATATTTTTACCTTTAATTTTATTGGGATTATACGAATTATTTAATGATCATAATAAGAAATTTTATATATTTTTTGTAATAGGTTATATTGGTGGTATATTATCACATTTAACAATGATGACATATTTTACTGCTTTAATTTTAATATTTTTAATTTTTAAATACAAAAAAAGTATTAAATATATAAAACAATTTGTAATAGCATCAATATTTATTTTAGCTATTACTTCACCATTTTTAGTTACTTTATTACAACAAAAATTATTAGGTAATTATAATGTATTTGTAGAAGGCGTTATGGTTCAAGGAACTTGGGGTAATGCTTTAAATATTTTAAAATATATTATGATAGGAGATAAATGGGGAACAGGTGAAACAAGATTTTATATTGATTTAATTGTTTTAATTCTATTATTTTTAACGTTAAAAAAATATAAACAATATAATAATAAATATTATAATTATATTTTAATATTTGGTATTATTAGTTTAATTTTATCAAGCAAATTATTTCCTTGGGATTTATTACCTAAATCACTTAGAATAATTCAATTTCCATGGCGATTTGTAACATTTGTTTCATTATCAATTAGTGTTTTAGCGCCTCTTTGTATAAGTAAATTTAATGATAAAAAAATGTTAAGTATTATTTTAATTATATTTATGGTGTTACTTGCTCAACCTAATTTAAAACAAGCAACTAATGAAGTTATTGATATTAATAATTTAGAGTATTGGTATGGTTTAGGATACCAAAAAGAATATCTACCAGTTAATACAGCTAATAATTTAGACTATTATGATAATCGAAATCATGATATAATAATTAAAGAAGGAGAAACTAATATTGAAATAATTGATAATGATGTTCCATATTTAGAATTTAAAGTTGATAATAATGTAACAGTTGAATTACCTAGAATATATTATATTGGTTATACATTATTAGATGAAAATAATAATAAAATTAGTTTTTATGAAAATGAATATGGTTTTATTGAAACAAAATTAGGAAGTGGAACTTATAAATTAGATTTTACTGGAACCAAATATGATGAATTAGCAAAAATTGTTTCAATAATTAGTATTGTAGGATTTGGAGTGTTTGTATGGAGAAAAAAATAAGTGTTATAGTACCTTGTTATAATGAAGAAGAATCATTACCAATTTTTTATGAAGAAATAAATAAAGTAATGAATGAAATGAAAAAAGTTAAATTTGAATTAATATTTATTAATGATGGTTCAAAAGATAGAACTTTAGAAATATTAAGACAATTAGCTAAAAAAGATAAACATGTAAGATATATATCTTTTTCAAGAAATTTTGGCAAAGAAGCTGGTATTTTAGCTGGATTAGAAGCATCAGTTGGTGATTATGTTTGTATGATGGATGTTGATTTGCAAGATCCACCACATTTATTAATTGAAATGTATGAAACTTTGGAAAATAGTGATTATGATTGTGTTGCTACTCGTAGTGTTTCAAGAAATGGATATTCATTTTTTAGAAAACTATTTACCAAATGGTATTATAAAATAATTAATAAAATATCTAAAACAGAAATAGTAGATGGAGCAAGAGATTTTAGATTGATGTCTAGACAAATGGTTGATGCAATTTTATCTTTAAAAGAATATAATAGATATTCTAAAGGTATATTTAGTTGGGTAGGTTTTAAAACTAAGTGGTTAACATTTG
The DNA here is from genome assembly GCA_944359085.1 of uncultured Bacilli bacterium. GTDB lineage: Bacteria > Bacillota_I > Bacilli_A > RF39 > UBA660 > Faecisoma. The sequence continues at coordinate 2,983 of CALVSQ010000027.1, forward strand.
AAAATACTGAAAGAGTAGCAGGAACTACTAAATGGAATTTTTGGAAGTTATTTGCTTATTCAATGGAAAGTATCGTCGGTTTTTCAACTGTTCCTTTATTAATTTCTTCAATAGCAGGAATATTATTTTGTATCATTTCATTTATAATGATTTTAGTTATTATTTTTAAAACTTTAATGTTTGGTGATCCAGTATCAGGTTGGCCTAGTTTAGTATGTATTATATTTTTTGTAAGTGGTGTTCAATTATTTTGTTTAGGAATAATGGGACAGTATTTAGCTAAAACTTATTTAGAAGTTAAAAATAGACCGGTATATATAATTAAGGAGACCGAAAAAGATGTTTAATAAATTATTTGATTTATACAAAAAATATAAAGAAATAATTAATTATTTAATATTTGGTGGATTAACTACTTTAATTTCAATTATTACTTATGCTTTATTTGCTAAAGTATTTCATATTGATTATTTAATAAGCAATGTATTATCATGGATAATTGCTGTCCTATTTGCTTATATAACTAATAAAATATTTGTATTTGAAAGTAAGTCTAAAAAAAATATTAAAGAAATAACTAGTTTTTTCTTCTTTAGAGTTGTTTCATTAATTATGGAAATGGTTATATTGTATGTATTTGTTGATATGTTACATATTGATGATTTGGTAACAAAAATAATTGCTCAAGTAATTGTTATTGTTTCAAATTACGTATTTAGTAAATTATTTGTTTTTAAGAAAAATTAATATATTAGATTATTCTAATATATTTTTGTTTGATAAAAAATATAAATACATAAATTTATCAAATTTTTAATATTTTACTTATATTGTAAAATATAGTATAATTATATAGGTGATTTTAATGTATAAAAAGCTATTTATATTTGGTATAATATTTTTATTAATTGATCAATTATCAAAGGGATTAATTAATATATATATAAATGTAAATGAAAGTATAAAAATATTTGATTTTTTATCTTTAACATATGTTCATAATATGGGAGCAGCATTTAGTATGCTAAGTGGAGCTAGATGGTTATTTATTATTTTAGCTATTATTGCTTTAAATATAATTTATATATATTTTATTAAAGATAAAAATTTAAGTAATTTTGAAATTGTTACTTATGCTTTATTATTAAGTGGCATAATAGGTAATTTAATTGATAGAATTTTATATGGATATGTAATTGATTTTATTGATGTTACGATATTTGATTTTGCTATCTTTAATTTAGCTGATTCATTTATTGTAATTTCAGTTATATTATTATTGTTGGGGGTGAAAAAATGGAGCACAAAGTAGAAAATGGTAATGTTAGAGTTGATATTTATTTATCTAAATTATTAGATGTAAGCAGAAGTAAGATAAGTAAATCAAATATAATTGTAAATGGTAAAGAAGTTAAAAGTAGTTATATAGTAAAAGAAAATGATATAATTGAAATACCTGAATTAATAGAAGAAGAGATTAAAGCTGAACCAGAAAAAATGGATTTAGATATTGTTTATGAAGATGATGATGTTATAGTAGTTAATAAACCAAATGGTATGGTTGTTCATCCGGCTATTGGGAATACTAAACATACTTTAGTTAATGGTTTATTATACCATTCAAAAGAATTGAGTAAAAACAATGGTGAATTTAGGCCTGGTATTGTTCATCGAATTGATGCTTATACTACAGGGCTATTAATGGTAGCTAAAAATGATAAAGCTCATGATTTTTTAGCTAAGCAATTAAGTGAGAAAACTACTCATCGAAAATATATTGCTTTAGTTTGGGGAGTTATTAATAATGATACAGGTACTATTGATGCTCCAATTGGAAGAGATATAAATGATAGAAAAAAAATGAGTATTACAGCTAATGGTAAAGAAGCAATTACGCATTTTAAAGTTTTAAAAAGATATAAAGATGCTACATTGATTGAATTAAAATTGGAAACAGGAAGAACTCATCAAATAAGAGTTCATATGAATTATATTGGTCATCCTGTAGTAAATGATCCTGTTTATGGTAAAAGAAAATTAATTGATAACACAGGACAGTGCCTACATGCTAAAGAATTAGGCTTTATTCATCCAAAAACAAAAAAATATATGGAATTTAGTTCAGAATTACCACAATGTTTTATTAATATATTAAATAAATTTGAGGAGGAATTATGAATTATCTAGAGCAAAGTGAAGAGATAATAGTAAAGTTATTACATTATTTTATAACTGACAAGAATTATAATCCAGTAATATTACATGGAGCAAAAAATGAAATATGGTTAGAAAATTTAGATAATGAATATAAGATAATAAGAATAGTTTCTAACTATATTCATAATGATGAACAGTTAGAATATGATGTTTTAAGAACTAAACAAATAATGAAATCAATTAAGAAAAAAACTTTATCTTTAAAAGTTCCTACTTTAAGTATTTTTGTTAATTTAGGAGAAAATGTTCATTTAGATAAAGAAAAAAGTGTTGATAATATTACATGTTTAAAAGTAACTAATTTAGATGATGTTGTTAAAAATAATACTATTTTAGAGTTTTTTCCTGATATCAATAAAACATTAGATTATAAAGAAGAAGGAATGAATTTATTTTTAAAATTAACTTCTGAAATTAATAAAAAAACAGAAAAAGATGCTAAAGAAGCAGAAAAAATATTTGGTCCTAAAAAGCCGATTGTTACTTATACTTTAATATTTATAAATATTTTAATTTTTATGGCAATGTATTTATTTGGTAATGGAAGTGAAGACAGTTTAACTTTATTAACGTTTGGGGCAAATTATAGACCTTTAATATTAGAATTTAATCAATATTATCGTTTAATTACATCTAGTTTTTTACACATTGGAATATTACATTTATTATTTAATATGTATGCTTTATATATTATTGGAGCTCAAATAGAAAATTTTTATGGTAAAGTTAAATATATAATAATTTATTTGGGAAGTGCAATATTTGGTAGTTTATTATCAATTTGTTTCCATGATGGTATATCAGCAGGAGCAAGTGGGGCAATATTTGGATTATTAGGAGCTATGTTATATTTTGGATATCATTATAGATTATATTTAGGTAATGTGTTACAGTCGCAAATAATTCCAATTATTATATTGAATTTATTTTTAGGTTTTATTACACCTGGTATTGATAATGCTTGCCATGTTGGTGGATTAATTAGTGGTATATTTTTAGCAATGGCTTGTGGTATAAATAAAGATAGGAAAATGGAAAAAATAAATGGAGTTATATTATCTATTATTTTCTTGGCATTTATATTATTTTTAATAAAAAATATTAATTTTTAAAATTAATATTTTTTTAATTCTTGACAAATTTTAGAAAAAATTATATAACTATATAGTGAATTGGAGGAGTAGTATGCAAACAACTTATATATTTGGCCATAAAAGACCTGATACTGATTCAATATGTGCGAGTATCAGTTTATCATATTTAAAAAATAAATTAGGATTAAAAACTGAACCAATGACTTTAGGAGAAATAAACAAAGAAACAAGATTTGCTTTAGATTATTTTAGAATAAAACAACCTAAATATTTGAATGATGTTAAATTACAAATTAAAGATATTGAATATAAAAAGAATTGTTATATTAATAATAAATCATCAATTAATAAAACTTTTAATTATATGAATGAACATGAATTAACAGGATTACCTATTGTTGATGATGATAAGAAATTATGTGGTTTAGTTACTTTAAAAGAAATGGCTAAAGAATTAATAAAAGGTGATTTTACAAAATTAAATACTTCTTATGATAATTTAATTGAAACATTAGAAGGTAAAGAAGTATTAAGATTTGATGAAGAAATAAATGGTAATATTATGGCTGGTGCTTTTAGAAGTACAACATTTATTCAAAATATAAAAATTACTAATGATGATATTTTAATAATTGGTGATCGTAATAATATTTTAGAGTATGCAATTAATTGTAAAGTTAAGTTAATTATTTTAGTGGGTAATGGTGAATTATCTGAGCATAATTATGAACTAGCTAAAGAAAATAAAGTTAATGTTATTCAAACACATTATGACACTTATCATACAACTAAGTTAATTGGTTTAAGCAATTATATTTTAAATGTTGCTTTTTCATCTCCTACTTGTATAGAAGATACAGATTATTATTCTTATTTTAAAGAAATAAGCGCTAAAACAAAACATACCAATTATCCTGTAATTAATAAAAAGGGTGAGTGTTTAGGGTTGTTTCCTTTAACTTTATCTAGTTTAAAAAATCCTAAAAAAGTTATTTTGGTTGATCATAATGAAAAAGAACAAAGTGTTGATGGATTAGATGAAGCTACAATAATTGAGGTAGTAGATCATCATAAGTTAGGTACAGTTGCAACTAATCAACCTATTAATTTTAGAAATATGGCAGTAGGAAGTTCTAATACAATAATTTATAATTTGTTTAAAGAAAATAAAGTAATAATCCCTTCTAATATAGCTGGTGTTATGTTATCTGGTATTTTATCTGATACTTTAATTTTAAAATCACCAACAACAACAAAATTAGATGTTGAAGCTGTTAATGAATTATCTTTGTTGGCTAACATTAATTACCAAGAATATGGTTATGAAATGTTTAAAGCTGGATCTTCATTAGAAGGAATAGATAAAGAAGATATAATATATCAAGATTTTAAAAACTTTAATTATAATAATGATAAAATAGGAGTAGGCCAAGTATTTACAACTGATGTTGATTACATTTTAAATAATAAAGAAGAATACATTGATTTAATTAATAAAATAGCTGTAGATAAAGATTACAAAATAGTTTTATTATTTATAACTGATATTATTAAAAATGGTTCTTATGTTTTATATAATGATGCAGCTCAAGATATTGTAATGGAAAGTTATGATTTAGATAGAATTAAACAAGGACATTACTTAAAAGATGTTGTATCAAGAAAAAAACAAATGATACCACCTATTTTAGAAACATTAGAAAAAATGTCATAAACTATACTTAATTGTATAGTTTTTTTGACATTTTATTTAGTTCTAAAGTGTTATAATCATTAATATATTAAAGTGGGTGAATAAATATGTCAAAAATGAAATTAAAGAAGAAAAAAAGTTTAGCATTTTTAAAATACCCGTTGTTTATAATTATTTTAATAGTTATCATCAAAATTATATTTACCGATATAAAATTAAGTAGTAATGAAGATTTTATTAATCAAATTTTATATCAATCTAATAGTCATTTAACTGATGAAAAATATAATATATTTAGTTTTATGGATAAAATTAAAATAAAGGAACCAATTACTATATTAGATCAAGTTTTTGCTTATGAAAAACAAAATAATGTTCAAGCATTTGCTTATATTCAAAATAATGTGGTTGATAATCCTAGAGTATATATTTATAGTACACATCCTACGGAAAAATATTTAGGTGATAAATTAGAAAAATATGAAATAGATAATACTGTTGTTTTAGCTTCAGTTATTTTACAAGAAAAATTGAATGCTTTAGGAATAGAAACTTTAGTAGAAGAAAGAAGCGCTAGTGAATATATTAAAGAAAATAATTTATCTTATGAAAAAAGTTATCTTGCGACCCGTTCATTTTTAAAAGATAAGTTAGATAAATATGACTTTGATTTAATTATTGATTTGCATAGGGATGCAGTAGCAAAAGATAAGACAACAACTACTATTGATGGTAAAGATTATGCTAAAGTTATGTTTGTAGCTAATGTTAATTATAAAGATAATATAGCTTTAGCTAATAAATTAAATAATATAATAAGTAATAAATATGAATCATTATCAAGAGGAATTTATAATAAATATGTTGATAATTTTAATCAAGATTTAAATAAAAATGTTTTATTGTTAGAGTTAGGAGGTAATTATAATACAATTGACGAAGTGTTAAATACGATTGATGCATTAGCTTTATCAATAAAGGAGCTACTATATGAAGGAAATTAAATTAAGAACTAAAATATTTAGAATTACATTTACTATTTTATTTGCTATTTTTTTAACAATGTTTATAAGTAATAAATACGGATATTATGAATATAAAAAGACTGAACAAGTTACTTTAACTCAGGAACAAATAAAACAATTTGAAGAAGATGTTAAAAATGGTGTTAATATTGATTTAGAAAATTATTTAGAAAAAACTAATAAAAATTATCAAACTAAATTTTCTCAAATCGGATTAAATATTTCTAATTCTGTGGCTGATATAGTTAAAAATGGCGTTGATGGAATGTTTAAATATATTAGTAAATATATGGTTGAGTCTTAAAAGCGAAAAAACATTCGCTTTTTTATTTACTTTAATTTTGATTAATGATAAAATTTTTATAGGTGGTATTATGGAAAAAATTATTTTTCATATTGATGTTAATAACGCATTTTTATCATGGACAGCAATTGAATTATTAAATAATGGTTATAAGTATGATATTAGAAATTCTTATGCTGTAATAGGAGGAGATCCTAAAATGCGAAAAGGAATAGTTTTAGCTAAATCTACTCCTTGTAAAAAATTAGGAATCTATACTTCAATGAACTTATATGAAGCTAAAAAAAAGTGTAGTGTTTTGAAAGTATATCCACCTAATTATAAATTTTATAGTGAAATGAGTAATAAATTATTTAATTTGTTATATAAATATACCCCTGATATTGAAATAGCTAGTATTGATGAATGTTATTTAGATTATGGTAAAGTTAAAAATATATATGGTGATCAATATTTATTTGCGCAAAAACTACAAAAAGAAATATATGATACTTTAGGTTTTACTGTTAATATTGGAATAGCCAATAACAAATTATGCGCTAAGATGGCTAGTGATTTTAGTAAACCAAATAAAATTCATACATTATATGATTTTGAAATAGAATCTAAAATGTATCCACTGCCTATTAATGAACTATTTATGATTGGTAAAAAAACTAGTGAAAAACTAATTAATTTAGGTATAAATACAATTGGTGATTTAGCTAATTTTCCTTATGAAAAGTTATATATTTATTTTAAAAATCAAGCTAGTTTTTTAATAAATCAAGCTAAGGGAATAGATAATAGTATTGTTGATAGTTCTACTTCTATTCCTAAAGGAATAAGTAATGAAATTACTTTAGATAGGGATATTGTAAGAAAAGAAGATTTGTATCAGTATTTATTAAATTTATGTGAAACAGTAAGTATAAGATTAAGAAAACAAAATAAATATACAACTGTTATTTGTGTAATTTTAAAAGATAATTATTTTAAAAGAAAATCTCATCAGAAAAAATTAAATAATGCAACTAATGTTACTAATGAAATATATAAGTTTGCTAAAGAAATATTAGATGAAATGTGGAATGATGATAGAATAAGATTAATTGGAGTTAGATTAGATAAATTAGTTGATAATGTTAATTATCAAGGTTCATTATTTGAAAGTGATAATATTAAAGATTCTAAAGTAGATATTGTAATTGACAATTTAAAAGAAAAGTATGGTAATAAAATAATAACTAAAGCTAGTTTAAAAAATAATCAAAAACAATTTAAAGGATTATAAAATAATATTTTTGATTATTTTTTTAGTTTACATTTTGATTATTTTTTTAGTTTATATTTTCTTGACTTTAACAGCCAAAAATTATATAATTTTGTAAGAATAGGAGATATGATTATGAATAGAAAGGCATTTACATTAATAGAATTATTAGCAGTAATTATAATATTAGCTATAGTAGCATTAATAGCTACACCAATAATATTAGATGTAGTAGATGATGCAAGAAAATCAGCAGGATTATCAGAATCAAATATGATATATAGTAGTATAAATAATTATTGTGCATCAATAGAGATGAAAAAACAAATGGGAACATTAGGTAGTGAAGATGTAGATTGTTCAAGTAAAACATCATTTACAACTGCAGAAATAAGTAAAATGGTTAATTTAGGAAAAGCTACAGTAGAATCAAATAGTTATGCAAATGGTAAATTAACAAATTTAGTTGTTATAAGCAACAAAAATAGATATGTATTATGCTCAAATGGAAGTATGGCTTTAGAATCAGATGGATGTGAAGTAAACAAACCAGATTTAACATATAAAGATAATAGTGGGGCAAATAGTCCAGAATTATTAGATAATATGATACCAATAAAATATGATGGAAGTAATTGGATATATACAACAAATGAACAAATAAACTGGTATAATTATGATAAAAAAGAATGGGCTAATGCAGTGGTATTAAATGATGGTGTTAGTAAAAATGTTGGAGATATAATTACAGAAGATGAAATAGCATTATGGTATGTATGGATACCAAGATATACCTACACAATATTTAATGGAAATAATGAAAGTGTAGTGGAACAAGAAATAAAAATAAAATTTGAAAGTGGGACAAATAGTAGTGGGACAGTAGAATGTGTCGATGCGGTAAGTGGAAACGGTGACAGTAGTGAAACATGTACAGATGATACAAATGGAAGTATAGTAAATGGTACAAGTACATACACACATCCAGCATTTACTTTTGGTACACAAGAATTAACCGGTTTTTGGATAGGAAAATTTGAAGTAAGTGGAAGTACAGATGAAATATTAATAAAACCTAATGTAAGTAGTTTAATAGAACTAAATGTATCAACATATTTTACAGCAATACAAAATATAGGCACAACATATAAGTTAAACGGAGATAGTCATATGATGAAGAATATGGAATGGGGAGCAGTAGCATACCTATCTCATAGTAAATATGGAACGTGCACCGATGGAAAATGTGTTGAAATTGGAATAAATAATAATAGTAATTATATAACAGGATGTGGAGCTAAACCAGGTGAAAATGAATCCACAAATTGTAATAAATATGATACTACAACAGGAATGTTAGCAAGTACTACTCAAAACATCTATGGTGTATACGACATGAGTGGTGGAGCATTTGAATATGTAATGGCTTTTGTTGTAGATGATAATGGATTGTTTAATGCTGGTAATTCTGGTTTTACGAAAGCACCAGATAGTAAATACTATAATAGTTATACTTCTGCAAAATCTTATACAATTTATGAACGTGGAAAATTAGGTGATGCCACTAAAGAAACATTAAAAACATTTGGTAATAAATTTTGTATTAATGAATCATGTAATTTATATCGTGATGGCTGGTATGCTAATTATACTACTTTTCCTATTTTTTCAGGTACTCAGATTAATCTTTTATGGATGTCTCGAGGTTGTTCCCATTTAGATGGTTGGAATAATGTTGCAGGATTGTTTGCTTTTGGCATTGCTTGGGGTTGGCAAGATGCAGCCGTAACTACTCGTGCAGTTTTATGTAAATCAGAATAAATTTTATATTTTTAGAATATACAATTATAATAGGTATGTAAGTAACATATCTTTTTTAATATGCAACAAATAATTTGCTAAGAATTGTTTTTTTAAAATATTTGTGCTATTATATATTACTAATTTAGGAAGTTGATTTTTATGGAGAAGTATGTTTTAAAAAAAGAAGATTATGAGGATATATCATTTTTAATAAATATATCTAAGTCTTTAGGTGGTATATATATAGAATTGACTAAAATAGAAAATAAATTTGGAAAAAATTCTAAAGAATATCAAGAACATTTAAATAGCTTAAAATCTTTAATTAATGTTGAAAATAATATATATAATGGTATGAAAAAAGAATTTAATAAATGTTTGGCTTTTATTGAATATCTAGAAAATTTAATGGGTAATAAAATTGATGTTGATAATTATGCCATTATTTTTGATGATATATATTCTAATGAATTTTTAAGAATAATTATTCGATTAAAAAAATATGTATTAGAAACGGAAGAAAAATTTGAAACTTTAAATGGGTTTCCTGATGAAAATATTAAGCAGCCAATAACTAAAGCTTTTGCTTATTCATCTAAAATATTTTCAGTTGTCCAAATGGATTCTTTAAGATGTTTTTTGGCAATCTTAAATAAAGATAACTTAAATGAATTATGTATTGATATGAAATATAAAATAAGTTATTTGTTTCCTGAAATTGAAGATGAATTTTTAGATAATAATTTTGATATTAATAATAATCCATATATCTCAGCTCAATTATTTACAGATTTATTATCAAGAGATAAAACATTATTGGATAACATAAGATTGGCAGAATTTAGAGATAATTTAAATGAACAAATAGATATTTTTTGCAAATATGATAATTTTAAATTAAAAAATAATAATACAAAGAAAAATTTGATTATGAGAATGTATTTTTTAAGAGCTCTTATAATATTTGTTGATAGTGATATTATAGACAAAATGAGTATAAATTTTCAAAAAGATATTATTGCAGAAGGCAACAGACCATATTTAACCAACATAGTAGATTCTTTAAAAATTTTAGGAGAATGCTTTAATCATCAAAATGAAGATATAGAAATTCCTAAAGTATTAACTTTAAATAAATTTTGAAAAAAATTATAAAAAAAATTGTAATTATGTGAAATTTGTGTTAAAATAACAAATAGGTGATTTAAAGATGGACTTAAATGAAATTAAAAATTCATTAAATTCCAATTCTAATTTGACTGACATCCAAGATTGTTTAATGGAATTAATATATTTATTTAATAGTAAGTTTCCTACTATTAACTTAAGCAATTTAAATGAAAGATTAAAAACTTTAAAAATAATTAAAGGAAGTAAATATTTAGTTAAAAATTCATCTCATTATAACCCAATTACTAATGAATTATTAATTAATTTATCTAAGATAAACGATAATGATTGTAAGCATATTTTAATGAGAGAATTATTAAATGTTATTACTGCTAAAGATAATTTTACTGGATTTAATAAAGATAATGCTTATGAAGCTTTGAATATTGGTTACACTGAAAGATTAACTAATTTCTTAGTGGGAAATGAAACAGAATCTGAGTATGAGGATGAGATTGTTGCAAGTAATTTATTAGAAAAAATAATTGGGGAAGACAAAATGTTTAATGCTTATTTTACTAATGATGCTAGTTTAATATTTGGAAATTAAAGGGGTATAATTATGCAAGAATTAATTAGAGAATATAACGATGCTGCTAACTATAATTTAGGTATCAAAGGTAATTTGATAAATGTTTGTGCAATTGGTTTTTCTTTGGCTGAAAAATATGGTAAATTAGAAGAGGTAAAAAGTTATTTAAATGAATTACCTCCATCTTCTGCCTTTAAAAATCCTAGCCCAGGTTTAGATGAATTTATTGCTGGATTAAATAGTTTACAGATGACACAAGAAAATAATCTTGAAGCAAAAGTAAGGTAAACAATGAAAAAGAAGTAGTATTAAAAGTAATTATTAATAGAGAGAATGTGGTTGGTGGAAACATTTGATAATCTTTTAAGAATTCACCTTTGGAGTTTATATGGTGACGCGTTATAGTCAAAAGAGCATAAATTAAGGTGGTACCACGAGCAATTCGTCCTTTGGGATGGATTGTTTTTTTTATTTGAAAGGAATGATTTAAATGGAAAATATAAAAAATGATGTTTTAAAAGAAATTGAAAATATAAATGATACAAAAACTTTATATGATGTAAGAGTTAAATATTTAGGTAAAAAAGGTATTATTAGTGAGTTATTAGCTAATTTAGGTAAATTATCAATTGAAGAAAAGAAAAAACAAGGACCTATTATTAATAGTTTAAAACAAGAAGTTACTAAAATATTTGATGATAAAAATAAAGAAATTGAATTAAATATTTTAAATGAAAAGCTAGAAAATGAAAAAATTGATATTAGTTTACCAAGTACTAAAATAACTAATGGGGCTCCTAACATAATAGAAAAATTGATTGAAGAAGTAGAAGAATTATTAATGTCTATGGGATATGATGTAGTAGATGGTCCTGAAATAGAAGAAGATAAATTTAATTTTGAAATGCTAAATATACCAAAAGGACATCCAGCTAGAGATGCACAAGATACTTTTTATATTGAAGGAGAGGAAATATTATTAAGAAGCCAAACTTCTCCTGTGCAAGTAAGAACTATGTTAGCAAATAAAGGCGAAAAACCAATTAGAATGATTTGTCCTGGTAAAACATATAGAAGAGATGATGATGATGCTACTCATTCACATCAATTTAATCAAATAGAAGGATTGTTAGTTGATAAAGATATTAGTTTATCTGATTTAAAAGGAACAATTGATGTTATAGTAAAAAAATTATTCGGACAAGATATAAGCACTAGATTTAGACCAAGTTATTATCAATTTACAGAACCTTCAGTAGAAGTTGATATTAGTTGTTTTAATTGTAAAGGTAAAGGATGTAATATTTGTAAAAATACTGGTTGGATAACTGTAGCAGGTGCTGGTATTGTTCATCCTAATGTACTTAAAATGGGTGGATATGATCCAAGTATTTGGTCTGGATTTGCTTTTGGATTTGGAGCTGAAAGATTAGCTATGTTAAAATACGGTATCAATGATTTAAGAGTATTTTATAATACCGATTTAAGAGAATTAAATACTTTCGATAGAAAGGATGCTGAATAAATGATAAGTTTAGAGTGGGTTAAAGATTATAT
>CALVSQ010000028.1 GCA_944359085.1 uncultured Bacilli bacterium
TAATATATCAAAAAAATATAATAGAAAGGGATCAATCTAATAGATTAATATTTCTATAAGATTGATTATACGTGATTATAATGAAATACTTAAAAGAAAATAAGTTTATTATTCTAACTATTGTTATTTTATGTGGATTAATGTTTTATTTTATCAATCAAAAACAAGGTTTCCACGAAGATGAAATATTTTCATATGGTTCAAGTAATTATAAATATGATAATGTTTATAGATGGTTTGGATATGCTGAAGCTAATCAAGATATTTTATATAAACAAGTTTTAACAGGTAGTTTAAGTAATCGAATTAATAATTTAATTAAATATAAAACAAATATTGAACAATTTAATAAAGATGAAATATTATCTAAAGAAATACCTACTTGGAAATATAAAGATGACGCATTAGAATATCTAGCTATTCAAAAAGAAGATGTTTTTAATTATTTTTCTGTCTATCAAAACCAAGCAAGAGATGTTCATCCACCATTCTTCTATTATCTTGTCCATTTAACATCAACACTTTTTTATAATAACTTTACCAAATATATAATATTTAGTATTAACTTAGTTTTCTTTATTGGTGTTTTATTAATTATTAAAAAAATAGTTGAATCATTAAATCATAAAGAGTTAGTTATTCCAACTATGATTTTATATGGTGCTAGTATGGGATGTATTAGCACTATCATGTTTCAAAGAATGTATATGATGGTTACTTTCTTTAGTATTTTATATTTATATTTTATAATTAAATTTATTAAGAATGATTTTAAAATAAAAGATAAATTTTGGTTTATTTTAACAATTATCTTAGGATTTTTAACCCAATATTATTTTTGTATTTACATAGTTTTAATATTTATTATTTTATCAATTTATTTATTACTCAACAAAAAATATAAAAAATGGTTTGATTTTTTAAAACTACATGTTATATCAGCTTTAATTGGTATAGTTATTTACCCATTTTGTATTGAAGATATATTCTTTTCTTATCGTGGTATAGGTAGTAGCGAAGCTAAAACTAAAACTTTTTTAGAGAGTTTACAATATTATGGTGATCAATTAATTAATTTATTTGGCTTACAAAATATTATCTACCTTCTAATTATTGGATTAATTATTGCAGTTATACATAAAATAAATAAAAAAGAAATATTAAAAAACAAATTAAATATTATTGTTATATTTTTACCTATTATTTTATTTATTATGACCATATCTAAAATAGCACCTTTTTTAGGAGAAAATTATACTTCTAGATATATGATGTTATTATTTCCAGTTATATCTATAGCAATTTTATATATGTTAACATTCTTATTTGATAATAAAAAAACTATTTTTATAGTTGGATTATCAATTAGCTTATTACTAAGCATTAATGGTTTATATAATAATACCCCAGTTTATTTATATAAAGATTATGAAAAAGCTATGGAATTAGCTAAAGATAATAGTGATAAATATTTTGTTTATGTATTTGATAATTACTTTACTCATTTAAGTTCATTACCAGAATTTAATACTTATAAAGCCTCATTAATCTTAAATAAAAATATTCACGACTTTGAATTATTAAATAATAAAGAATTAAATGAATCTAATGAATTTATATTATGTATTAAAAATTGGTTAAATAAAGATGAAAGTTTAAATTTAGTTTTAGAAAAATCTGGTTATAAAAATTACGAAGTTTTATTAGAATTAAATAATGATGTTGAATCAACCTATTATAGAATAACAAAATAAATATTGAAAGGAATCTAATATGTTAAGTTATGAAGGAATATTTTTTGATGAAAATTCATTAAAGATAATTAAAGCTAACGAATTATATCATTTACCAATATTAAATGATATAATTCATTACACTTTTAAATACCACCCATTAGAAAATGAAATTTTTGACGAATTAGTTGGAAAAGAATTTGAAATCACATTAATAGGATATGGTTGTAATGGAAAAAATAGCGGTTTTCAAATTAAATTACCAAATGAATTAATTAACTATTATATTAATTATGATGAAGATAATAATACAAAATTAAAAATTCCACATATAACCACATCATTATCTGAAGGTGCTGAAGCTTCAGATACTAAAAATTTAAATTTTATTCCTTTAGAAAATCCTATTACGATTATTGGAAAATTTGGTTATTGGATAAAAGATAAAAATAAAGAATACGTTTCTTTTGAACCATATAAAAATATTAAAAAAATATAAAAATCCAACAAAATGTTGGATTTTTAGTTATTTAAACATATTGCATCCACAATCATCATTTATGATTTGTGTTTCTTCTGTACAAGTATATTTTGGAGTATAACTATGAACATAATGAACTCTATTAATTGTATGGGTATTTATAGGACAAATATGTGGTACTTCACAATAAAAATCCTTTTCAACACAATTATTAATCATAGGTTCATAAACTGGTTGCATAGGTTGTGGCATAAAACCCTTATTACAACAATTCCTTTTATTAAACATTTTAATCCCCCTTACCTAGTTTATAATATGAAGTAATAAAATAGTTGTATATGTTTTTGTACTAAAAAATCATTGATTTATTCAATGATTTTAACTAAATTAATTTTTCTAAAACTCCATTTTCTAAATCATTAATATTATACATTGTATCTAACACATTAAATGTTTCTTCTAAATTTTTTCTTGCATTATTCCAACCAATACCATCAGTTATCCAAATAAAAGTTACATCTTTAACTTTTTTAGATTCTTGAGCTAACATTTTATAACTTCTTGCAGTCTCATTTAATTTAGAACCACTACCAGTATAAAAATTGGCTTCTATCACATAAACTTGACTATTAGTTTTAATAACAAAATCAAATCTTTTTGTTGATACATTGTTACCAGACATAGAACTTAAATCAAGATTCCATCTTCTTTCTATATCTTTTAAATACATTTCTTTAAAATAATTCTTTCCCTTTACAAATCCTGCTTTTGCAATATAATTTTCAACTAGATCTTCCATTAAATGGCCACCACGATTTTTTCTACCATTTGAATCTAAACCAACTTCAATTCCTAATACATAATCATGTAAATTATTAATTATATGATTTTGTAGCAAATCAAATAATCCTGATTCTTTCATAAATCTCACATAATCAGAAATAGAATAAACCATTTTATCAAATTTAAATAAATATTCATTTATTTCATCTTTAACAAATATTTCATTTGATCTTATTGCTAACAATACAGGAATACATTCTAAAGTCTCTGGATATTTAATTAAAATATTTTTAAATTCCTCTTCAATATTTTTACTACCAATTAATGAATTTAAAATATTAAGTTCAATTTTTATTTTATCAACATTTTTGTATATTTTTTCAAAATCAACATAATAAGTATAATCTGATATACTTGATTTAAATTTACTTAACCATTCATTAAAATTTCTATTCATATATATCACTTTCCTTTCTCTTTATAGTCAAATCTAAATACTCTTTTTCTTTTTCAATTCCAATATATTTTCTGTTTAATCTACTAGCAACAATACCAGTAGTACCGCTACCATTGAAAGGATCTAAAATTAAATCACCCTCATCAGTTGATGCTAAAATAATTTTTTGTAATAAAGCAATTGGTTTTTGAGTGGGGTGTTTACCACATTTTTTTTCACTAGGTTTAGTTAAAGATGTTTCCCAAACATCTTTCATTTGTTTATTATTATTCATTTTTCTCATTAATTCATAATTAAATTTATGTTTGTATTTTTTTATATCTTTCTTTGCCCATAATATTGTTTCAGTTGAATGAACAAAAGCTCTACAACTAATATTAGGAGGTGGATTTAATTTTCTCCAAGTAATATTATTAATAATTTTAAATCCTTCTTCTTCAAGGGCCATACCTATTGAATATATGTTATGCATAGTTCCACTTATCCAAATAGTCCCATTGTCTTTTAAAATTTCTTTACATAATCTAATCCATTTTCTATTAAATTTATGCTTTTCCTTAATATTTATCTTTTCATCCCATGCACCTTTTTTAACACTTACCATTTTTCCTGCGCTACACGAAATGCCATCACCAGACAAAAAATAAGGAGGATCTGCAAAAATCATATCAATACTTTTAGGTTCAAATTTTTTTAATACTAATAATGAATCTCCTTGAATAAGTTTAAAATTGTTATTGTCATAATAATATTTTAACTTATTCATACCAATACCTCCTAAATATGCTATTCAAATTCCCTTTTATTTTCAAAGTTAGTAATAATTACTTCTACTACTTTACCTCTTTTTTTACCATTAGCATTAATATTTCTTTTAGCCTCTATAACGTGAATATTATAATCTTTATACAGTTCGTTAACTAAAGCTGTATTATGATTGGATAGCATTACATAACATCCTCTTTTATCCAAATCTTTAAATACTTCTGCAAGTCTCTTTTGCTCTTCTTTTCCAAATCCATCTTCAGTATAACTATTAAAAGTAGTAGTATCTGAATCATATGGAGGATCAAAGTAAATAAAATCTCCTTTTTTGGCATCTTTTACGGCTTCTTCAAAATCAACAGATAATAATTTAATGTTGTTGAAATTTAAAAAACCACAAATAATACCTAAATTTTGTCCTTCATAAGTGTTAACTTTGTTTTTCTTTCCAAATGGAACATTAAATTCATTTTTACTATTTACTCTATATAATCCATTAAAACAAGCCTTATTAAGATAAATTGTTCTAGCAGCTCTTTTATAATCAACTAACTTATTAAACTTCTTTTTATCTCTATCTAAATTTCTAACTTCATAATAATATTTTTCAGAATGCATAGTTTCGTGTTGATTTAACTCTTTACACATAGATTCAAATTTTTTGGCATCTTTAATGCATTCATAAACATTCATAAGTTCTTTATTATAATCGTTGATAACTGCATTTTTAGGAGATAATTCAAATAATAAAGCGCCTCCACCAACAAAAGGTTCATAGTAAGTGTTAAATTCATCTGGAACATATTGCTTTAATTTATCTATAATTTGTCTTTTTCCACCAGCCCACTTTACAAATGGTTTTCCTTTAATCATATCTATCACCTCATATAATCATAAATAACAATAAATATTATATCACATTAAAAGACATTCTACAGCAAAATGTCTTTTAATATTAATAAAATTAGTTTATTTCAAAATCTAATAATTCATTACAAACATTCTCATACAAATCTTGTTCATGTTTTATTGTATCAATCAAAAACATTTTATCATTATTATATTCTTTTAAACCTTTCATATAATAAGCTTTATCATCATCTAAAATAATAAATGGCATAATATTATTTTTTAAACATTCTTTAAACATAATTATTCTACCAACTCTACCATTTCCATCACCAAATGGATGAATACATTCAAATTTATAATGAAAATCAATTATATCTTCTAAAGTAATATTATTTTTACTATTATAGGTATTAAGTAAAGAATCAATTTCTTCTTCTACATTTTTGGGATTAGTTGTATTTATTATATTTATAGCACCTATTATATTAGGTACTATTTTGAATCCATCAACATTATATCTTGGATTATCTTCATCACTGGTATTTCTTTTTAATATTTTATTCATCTCAATAATCATTTCTTTAGTTAAATTATTATCTACATTATCCAACATATAATCAAATAATTTAAAATGATTTTTAGATTCTATTAAATCGTCTAGCTTAATTAATTCATCATTTTTTGATATAAAAGAAACGGTATCAAATATCGCTTCTGTTTGATCACTGGTTAGTCTACTACCTTCAATTTTATTTGAATTATAAGAAAAATTAACCTGTGAATAATGATATATATTTCCCTTAAATTTAGATTGTTTTTGATTTAGTAATTCTTTTTTGATTTTTTTTACATCCATATTATCCCCTCATATTTTTACTGATCATTTCTATTTCATCAGTTAAATATTTAATTCTTTCAATTATTCTTTTAGCTTTAATTAATTCTACTCCATCTTTAGTTTGTGATAAGTGTTGTTCTAAAGAATCAATTGGTAGATTAGATGTTATAAAAGTAGCTAAATTATTATCCATACGATGTTGTAATATAGGACATAATATTTCATCTCTTGACCAAGGTGTAGCTGTTTCCGCTCCTAAATCATCAATTAATAACAAAGGTACATTTTTAACATATTCTATTTTTTCTTCATAATCAGTTTCAAATGATGATTTTAAATCTCTTAAAAATTCTGGCCAAAATACAACTGCACTTTTAATATTTTTTTTAGCTAGTTCATTAAAAGTAGCTACTACTAAAAATGTTTTACCACAGCCAAAATTACCAGTTAAATATAATCCTTTATTAGTTGGATTATTAATAAAATTATTTAACCAAATAATTGTTTCTTTTCTACTAACTAATCTTTTATCTACTTTATCCCATGTCGCATCTAAATAGCTTTTAGGTAAATTATAATATTTTACATTTTTAGAATAAGCATATTTTTTATCATTATTTAATTTATATTTACAAGGTTTAAAATGAAATGTTATATTTTTACCAACTACTTTAGGTAAATAAGCATATCCTGTTAATTGATTTTGACATTCTTTTAATCCTTTACAATTTAAACAGTTATTATATTCACAACTACACTCTTCTAATGTTGATGTATATTTCATTAATACATTATCATCAGATTTTAATTTACTAATAAAATCTTTAAATTCTTTATTTTTTAAAGCTTCATTATATGATTTTTTTAAATCCTCCATATCACATTTTATATTATCACTTAATCTTATCATCTACCCAACTCACTTTCAAATTGTTTTAATTCTTCATCAGATAACATTTCTTCTTGTACATCTTGATTAATCCAATTAGGAATCTTTTCTTTTTTAGTAATTTTAACTTTTTTAGTATTTTTTTGATCATATTCTTTTAAAGCAAAATCCATGGCATCAGATACTGTTTCTATTTTACTTCTTTTCCACTGAACAGCTATTTGTTCAACAAATCCTCTTACTAATTTATTATTATTTATTTTTAAAACGTAATCAATTAAAACATTTATTACACCTGGTTTTAACTTTTGTTCAATCATTAAATATTCAATTATTTCCATATCTTTAATTGTTGGTTTAGAATCTTGTTTTAAAGCTAAAAATTCATAAGGATTAGTTGTTTCAAATTGATTGATTAACTTATCTTTTCTTGTATTAATTTCTTTAAAAGAAGATACATCATCTTGAAATACTATTTTAGGTATTTGTCCTTTATGCTCAAATTTATAAAAACTACGACAGTTTTGTTTTAAAACTTCCATATCTATTTTTCTATCTACAATACTATTTCTTAATATTTCACTCATTTCATCATTACCTAAATTATAAATAAATGATAATTGATAAATCAATTCTTTATTAGATTTAGAAATACTTCTTACATTAAGCATTTCTTCTGGAATTAAACTTAATAATTCATTAAAATTAATCGTTGGTTCAAAAGATAAATCTAGATGATTTACTTTTTTTATATTTTTAGTTTCTATTTTATCAGTACTAACAAAACTAAAAACATCCTTAAAATTACAAGAAACATTTTTATAATCTTTTAAATCTATTTTAGGTAATGTAAATGAATCAATTATTCTTTTATATTCTTTTTTATTAATATTATTATATAATGCAGTATTTAAAATTGGATTATTTATAAATTCATAAGCAGATAAAGGTCCATATAACTCATAAACATAATTATTAACATCACCTTTTTTTAAATATGTTTTAATTAAACCAATAGCTTCTAATTTATCTTTAGCTTCTTTAATATCTTCTAATTTCAATTGCATACTCATAACTAAATCATTATGGGTATTACTAGTAGAAGTTACTTTATTTTTATCTAAAAAACTCCATAAAGTTAAGTACAAACTAACAGCAATACCACCTATAATTGGTTGATATAAAAGGGTTAGAGTTAAACGATCTTGGTCATCTAAGATAGTTTTATTAATAACATAAAAATTATCTAAAGGTAATAATGAATTAACCATATCATCAACTCCATTTCTTAAGATATATAATAACACATTTTCATAATAAAAAAAAGAATTATTTCATTCTTTCTTTAAAATCATCATAAAATAATTTATCAGGTTTTGTCTTTAAAATATCCGCTATTTTAATAGCCATTTTATAAGATAATGTTCTTCTATCATTTTCTAATTGTGAATAAAATGGTTTACTTATCTGTAACTGTTCTGCCATATATTTAGTTGTGTAACCTTTTTTCAATCTAGCTTGTCTTAATTTAAAATTCATACTCCAACTCCTTGTTATTTAATTATATCATAAAGTGCACTAATAGTGTACTGCAAAATATTAAATTTTATGAGAAAATATAATTGGTAATTTTTTCCAAGAGGTGATTAAATGTCAAATGATTATACTACTTTAGTAAAAAATATAAAATATTTTAGATTAAAAGCTAATATGACACAAGAACAATTAGCTGAAAAATCTGATTTAAGTGTTTCTTATATAAAACAAATTGAAGCTGGAAAAGAATTTAAAAACATCACATTTAATACTTTTAGTAAAATTGCTAAAGCATTAAATATTGATGTTAAAGAATTATTTAATGAAATAGAAGTATTAAATTAATTCTAATAATTTGTTTTTTAAATCATCATCTAAATTATTGATGATTTTTTTTATTTTTTTATTCTTTTCATATAATTTTAATATTTTTTCATAATATAATAATTTTTCTTCAGTTTCTTTTAAATTTTTATGAATAGCATTTCTACTAATATTATAATTTTCACTCATTTCACTTAATGATAAGTTTTCAAAATAATAATCTTTAAAATATTGTTTTTGTTTATCAGTTAATAATTCTCCATAATAATCATACAAAATACATAATAATACTTGATTTTCCATTTTAAGCAAATAATGCTGCTGATATTATTACAATACCTAAACCAACATAAATTGGAGTCATATATTTTCTTTTATAAATTTTATGATTATTATATCCAATTACAAACATCAATAATCCTATTAGTATTTGACATATTATAAATAATTCCTTTTCAAAAAGACTAGCTATACCAAATGAGATTAAAAAAATTGCTAAAGATATTTGTAATAAAAGTGTAATTTGTTCAACTGTATTTATTTCTAATTTATTTTTCATCATTACCTCCAAATAATCCATAAATATATTTTTCTATATCAAAAACTCTTAAATCTTCTTCCTTTTCACCCAAGCCAATAAATTTAACAGGTATACCAACATTTTCTTTTATTGCAAGTACAATACCACCCTTAGCAGTTCCATCTAGTTTAGTTAATACAATACCAGTTATATTAGTTATTTCTTTGAAATTTTTAGCTTGACTAATCCCATTTTGTCCTGTAGTAGCATCAATTACCAATAATGTTTCATGAGGTGCATTTGGTATCAATTTACCAATTACTTTATTTATTTTATCTAATTCATTCATTAAATTAACTTTATTTTGAAGTCTTCCTGCCGTATCAATTAAAACAACATCATAATTTTCTTTTTTAGCTTTTTCTAATCCATCATATATGACACTAGATGCATCTTTATTATCGCTATAAACAACATCACAATCAGTTTTTTTACCCCACTCAATTATTTGTTCAACAGCGCCTGCTCTAAAAGTATCACCAGCTACTAATAATACTTTTTTACCTTGATTTTTTAATTTGTAAGCGATTTTACCTATACTAGTAGTTTTCCCTACTCCATTAACACCAACAAATAATATAACTGTTGGACCATTATCAACATAATTAATTTTATTTACAATAATATCATTATTAACATATATAATAAACATTTCATCTATTATAATATCCATTAAATCTTTAGAGTCAACAATATTTTCTTTCTTAACTCTTTTCTTTAATTTGTCAATAAATTTCATGACTGTTTCAACACCAATATCAGCCATAATAAATATTTCTTCTAATTCTTCAAAATACTCTTCATTAACTTTTTTATATTTATTACTTAATAAATTAATTTTATTTACAAATTCTTTACTTGTCTTTTGTAAACCTTCAGAATAAGCATCAGCTTCTTTTTTATTACTAAATATATTTTTAAACTTGTCAAATAATCCCACATGTATCACCTACATAAATTATAGCAAAAAAAAATACTTATGTCTAACCTTTTATTGATTAAATACATAAGTTTACTTTTTTAAACATTTGCTACATTATGATATACATTTGAAACATCTTCAACATCATCTAACATAATTAATAATTTTTTAAATAAATCTAAATCTTCACCAGTCAATTCTACTTTTTCTTTTGCTAACATAGTTATTTCATCCATATCAAAAGTAACATTAGGTAATGCTTTAGTAATACTTGCTTTGATTTTAAATAAATCTTGTGGATCACCATAAATTACAATACCATCATCTTCTTCAATATCTTTAACATCAACATCATTTTCAATTAAAGTATTAATAGTATCATCCATGCTTAAACCTTTAAAACTTACAATACATAGATTATCATAATTATAAGATACACTACCAATATTACCCATTTTAATATGACATTTATTAACTACTGCTCTTAATTCACTAACACTTCTATTTACATTATCTGTTAAACATTCAACTATTAAAGTAGAACCTGCAGGGCCAAATAATTCATAAGTATTTTTTATATAAGTTTCATCAACTCCACTATTTACTTTATCAATAGCTCTTTTAATAATATCAGATGGTACTTGTTCTTTTTTAGCTCTTTCTACTAATCTTTTTAAAGATGCATTAGCTTCTAAACTAGTTCCACCATTTTTAGCTGCTTGATATATTTCTTTGGCATACATACTATAAATTTTACCTCTAGCTGCTCCAGTTTTTTGTATACTTGCTTTTCTTACTTCATAAGCTCTTCCCATTTCAAATCACCTCTATATATTTTACATTTATTTTTCTATTTTATCAACCATTTTTAACCATTTTGTGCTTTTTTTAATGCATCATGAGCTGCTTGTTGTTCTGCTTCTTTCTTACTATGAGCTATACCTTCACCATAAATAATATCGTCTATTTTAACTATAACTTTAAATGTTTTATTATGAGCAGGGCCAAATTCATCTACTACTACATATTCTAAAGATCTTTTATCTGTTTGTACTAATTCTTGTAATACTGATTTATAATCATTATCAAATTCTATTTCTTTATTTTCAATTAAAGGAATAACATTATTATAAATAAATTCTTTAACAATATCAAATCCTAAATCTAAATACATTGCCCCAATAAAAGCTTCAAATATATCAGCAACAATAGCTTTTCTATATCTTCCACCATTTTCTTCTTCACCATGACCTAATCTTAAATATTTATTTAAATTTAATCTTGTAGCGTATGCATAATTCGCATCTTCACATACATACTTAGCGCGTAATTTAGTCATTACTCCTTCTTCAAAAGAAGTGTTTTTATATAGATATTCACTCATAACTAACTCCATAACCGCATCGCCTAAATATTCTAATCTTTCATAGCTTTCTTCTTTATTTTCATTAGCATATGAAGTATGTGTTAAAGCGGTTAAATAAAGTTTTTCATTTTTATATTTTATTTTTAAGTCATTTAATAATTTCATAAAATCACCAAATCCATTATACTATAAAATTATCTAAAAATAAAATTTACTTTTTAAAAAATTTAATGTATAATTATCTTATGAAATATTTTTTATTAGGATTTATCAAAACATATCAGATGATACCTGGTCCATGGCATAACATGTGTAGACATACACCTACTTGCTCAAATTATGGCATTGAAGCAATAATTAAACATGGATCTTTAAAAGGTAGTATATTGACTATTAAAAGAATAATAAGGTGTAATCCGTTTGGTAGTTGTGGTTATGATCCTGTACCAGAGAGGAGAAAAAAATGAAAAAAATTATTTTATTACTATTAAGTATTTTATGTTTAACAGGATGCTTTAAAAGAGATACTATGGAAGGAATTAATATATATACAACAATATACCCTATTACATATGTAACAGAACAATTATATGGAAATTATTCTAATATAAATAATATATATCCAAATGGTGTTAATGTTCAATTAGAAGATTGTAAAAATTGTAGTAATTATACTCTAACAGAAAAACAATTAAGTGATTATAGTAAATCAAATTTATTTATATTTAATTCGTTATTATATGAAGGAAATTATGTTAAGCCAATGTTTGAACAAAATAAAGATTTAAAAATCATAAATGCAACTGATAATTTAACAGCAGATGAATTTTATGGTCTAGAAGAAATTTGGTTGGATCCATCTAGACTACTAACACTAGCTAGAAATATTAAAAATGGACTTAATGAATATATAAACAATTATTATTTAAAACAAGAAATTGAAAATAATTTTAATACATTAAAAAATAACCTTGATAAATTAAGTTCAAAATTATATGATTTAACTAAAAATGCTGATAATAAAATATTAGTAGTAGGAAATGATGTATTTAAATTCTTTGAAAGAGAAAAATTTGGATTAACAGTTTATTCTTTAGAAGAAAATGAAAACTTAAATCAAAAAACTATAAATGATGTTAAAAAATTAATAGAAAACGGTACAATTAAATATATTTATATTAGACAATATGATGAACCAAATGAAACAATTAATAATTTGATTAAAGGAACTGATGTTGAAGTTGTAAAACTTCACATGTTAACCAACTTAACTGAAACTGAAATTAGTAATAAAAAAGATTATTTTACAATAATGAATGAAAATATTGAATTATTAAGAAAAAATTTATATAATTAATTAAGGAGGTTTTATTTATGTGGATTATATTAATAATTATTGGTTTAATTCTACTTTCATCAATAAAACAAATTGATGAATATGAAAGAGGTGTTAAATTTACAACTGGAAAATTTAGTAAAATGATGGACCCAGGATGGAGATTAGTATTACCTATTTTCCAATCATTTAAAAAAGTAGATATCAGAACAAAAGCTGTTGATGTTCCAGAACAAGAAGCAATTACTAAAGATAATGTATCAGTAAAAATTAATGCTGTTTTATATTACAAAGTATTTGACGCTTCTAAAGCTATATTAGCTGTGGAAAACTTTAGATATGCTGTTAGTCAATTAGCTCAAACAACAATGCGTAATGCTGTTGGTGCTGTTTCATTAGATGATTTATTAGGTGAAAGAGAAAAAATATCTGGTGAAATTTGTAAAATTATTGATGAAGCAACAGATCCTTGGGGAATTAAAGTAGAAAATGTTGAATTAAAAGATATTTCACTTCCTGAAGAAATGAAAAGAGTTATTGCTAAAGCCGCTGAAGCTGAAAGAGAAAAAATAGCAGTTATAACTAAAGCACAAGGTGAAGTTGAAGCATCACAAAATTTAGCTAAAGCTGCTGAAATAATGGCTACTACACCTGGTGCACTACATTTAAGAACATTAGCAACTTTAAATGATTTAAGTTCAGATCAATCAAATACAATTATATTCGCAGTTCCAATTGAAGTTTTAAGAGCTTTTGAAGGATCTGATTTAACTAAAATTATTAAGAAATAGACATTACAGTCTATTTTTTTCATATTATAATACTAGGTGATTAGAATGAATTATATAGGAATAATTGGTAGAAAAAATGATAATAAAATAACTTTTAATCAAGAAGTTATAAATGTTATTAATAAATATAATTGTATCCCAATCGGTATTATAGTTGATTTTGATAATGAACCAAATATAGAATTTAATAAAATTAAAAACATAATTGATTTATGTGATGGATTTATTTTACAAGGTGGATCTGATTATTATGATATTGATATATTAATTACAAAATACTTATATGAAAATAATATACCAACTTTAGGAATCTGTTTAGGAATGCAAACTATGGCAATGACATTTAATGGAACCATGAGTGAAATTAACAATCATAATAGCAAAAATGAATATGTTCACGACATTAAAATAAATGAAAACTCTAAATTATATAATATTATAAAAAAAGATAAAATATTTGTTAATAGTAGACATAATTCATATATAGTAAATACAGATTTAGATATATCTGCAACCAATAATATAATAGAAGCTATTGAAGATAAAAATAAAAAATTTTTTATAGGAGTACAATGGCATCCTGAAAGTATAATGGACGAAAATAGTATTTTATTATTTAATTATTTCTTTTTAAGTATAAAATGATAAAAATTCGTGAATTGAAAAAGTAAATTCCAGTTTCATAATGTGAAATTAAAATGTAAGAGAAACGTCTATAATAAAGGCGTT
>CALVSQ010000029.1 GCA_944359085.1 uncultured Bacilli bacterium
AGTGACCAAGCACTAGAGTATATTTTGGAGGTAATAAATTATGACAAGATTTGATTTAATATATGAAGTAGAAAATAGTAAATATAGAGAAATTTACTATAAAGGAGAAAAAGCTTTAGATTTGGAAAGTGGTAAAAAATTAGTATTACACAAAAGGAATCACAAATGGAATGGAGAGATATATATAGACTGTTTTTTATTAGATGAAGAATATAACTGTATAGAAGGAGGAATTGAAATAAAAGAAATAATTGATAAAGATATTATTTATTATAAAGTAGTCTAATTCTCAGATATAGAATTGTATTATAAAAAAAGGAGGATTTAGTATGAATAATCAAAATGAAATTTTTAAAATAAAAAATGAATTATTAAAAAAAGACATAGAAAATATAGAAGAATTAATAAAAGGTGCTAAAGATTTTGAACAATACGAAGGAAATAAATATTATAAATCAATGGAAAATATCTTGCATGTAAATAAAAATTTGCAAAATAGAGTAAAAGAATTAGAAAATGAAAATAAAAAATTAAAGGAAGAATTAAATGCAGAAAATAATAGATGTATGATTTAAGCAAATAATAAGTTTAAAGATCAAGTAATTGATTTGATGGCAAATACATTTTTTAAAAATTTAAAGCAATATTATTAGAATATGGTTTTGAAAACAAAGAACAATTAAAAGAATATATTATAGAATTAGTAAAGTAGTAAACTAATGTATTATAATTATCATAACATATTAAAATATTTAGGAGGAATAAAACATAACATATTAAAATATTTAGGAGGAATAAAAAATGAAAGGAATAGATATTAGTGAGCATAATGGCTATATAGATTTTGAAAAAGTAAAAAAAGCTGGAATTGATTTTGTAATAATTCGCATCGGTTGGATAGGAAATAAGGAAAATCATACAGTCGATGAATATTTTGAAGAATATTATAAAAAAGCTAAAGAAAATAATTTAAAAATAGGTTTTTATGTTTATTCTTATGTAAAAAGTGAAAATGCAATGAATTCTGCTATAAATTGGTGTAAAAATAAAATAAGTGGAAAAACTTATGAATACCCTATATTTTTAGATGTTGAAGATGAACAAATTTCTAATTTGGATAAGAATTTACAAACTAATTTATGCCGTTTATTTTGTAATTCTTTTGAGAATTCTGGAATTTATGCTAGTCTAGATTGGTTTAAAAATAAGTTAAAAATAAACGAATTATTAAATTATAAAATATGGCTTGCACAATGGACATCTAGCAATAATCATAGTGCTAATTTTAGAGTTGATTTATGGCAATATTCGAGTAACGGAGCAGTCGAAGGAATAAACGGAAGAGTAGATTTGAATAAATGTCTTAGATGTGATAATATAGAAGATATTACTGGAGGTGAGAACGAAGTTATGAAAATATATCAAAATGGAAGTACAGTTGAAAATGTTTATGCAGATACTAATTTAACTAATAAAATAGGGTATTTGAATAAATATGAAAAATGTGACTGCTATGGAATTTTTAATAATCGAGCAGTTGTTAGATACAAAGTAGATAATTCTAGTAATTATAAAATAGGTTTCTGTAAGTGGATAGGTGGTGTTAAATAATGGCTGAAGTAACTATTAATAACAGTCCAGTTCATTCTGATATAATAATAACATATCCGTATGGCGTTGCTGACAGTGGATATTCTTGTGGTTGGCATACTGGTGTTGATTTTGCACCTCATGGAGAGACAGAAAATAATCCTTTAATATATCCAGTAAAAGAAGGGGAGGTAGTTTATGTTAATTTAACAACTACTCCTGCATTAGGTGTCCAAGTTCAGATTTTAGATGACGAGGGGCATTACTGGAGATACTGTCATATGGTTGCAGGAAGTGTTCAAGTAAGTGTAGGAGATACTGTAACAACTCAAACACCACTGGGGAGAATGGGAGATACAGGAAATGTTACTGGAAGACATTTACATTTAGAATGTTCTACAACTCAAGCATGGCAATGTTCTACATTTGTAAATCCTTGTGATATATTAGGAATTCCGAATGTTGACAACACTATAATTCATTATGAAGATTCTCCTGAGCCTCCAATACCTCCCACACCAGTAACAAATATAGTTAAAAAATTTCCATGGCAGATTTTAACTAGAAATATTAGAAAAAAAAGG
Source organism: uncultured Bacilli bacterium (assembly GCA_944359085.1). Taxonomy (GTDB): domain Bacteria; phylum Bacillota_I; class Bacilli_A; order RF39; family UBA660; genus Faecisoma. The sequence goes on from CALVSQ010000029.1 coordinate 2,175, forward strand.
AGGAATTATGGATAATAAAGAAAAAGAAAGATTATTAAATTTTATTTTAGATTTTTCACAACTTACAATTAAATATTTTGCAGATAGAAATGAAGTAGCAACTTCTAATTTATATACTGGTAAAGTTTCGATTCATAAATTAAGGAAAATTAAAAACGATATTATAGAAAAAATAGAGGAAATAGAAATAAGAAATAATGTCTATTAAACAAGTTTATTATAATATCGACAATATATTAAAAGAAAATGCTTTAATCAATTTAATTTATGGAGAAAAATCAAACGGTAAAAGCTATCAGGTGAAGCACAAATTAGCAGTTCTTCATTATATTAAAACTAAAAAAAGATTTATAATACTTAGAAGATGGCAAGCAGACATTTCTTCAGTATGGTGTGAAAAATATTTTAGTGATGTTGATGTTCCAAGTTTAACAGATAATGAATATGAATTTATATCTGTATATAGAAAAAAACTTTATTTTGCTCGTCTCAAAAATGATAAGGTTGTAAGAGGAGAACAAATTGGATATGTTATTGCGTTATCAGGAGAACAGCACTATTCTAGTGCTAGCTTTCTTGATGTAGATATAATAATTTTTGAAGAATTTATGGAGAGGGGTTCCTATTTACCAAGGGAACCTTCAAGGCTCATGATATTTTATTCAACTGTCGACAGAAAAAGAGGAACTACAAAGATGTTTCTAGTAGGAAACACAATATCAAGAGTTTCTCCATATCTCACTGATTGGAATTTGTTAGATACAATTAGGCAAATGAAACAAGGAGAAATTAGAAAAATTAATTTTCAAAACGATGAGACAACTGTTTCAATTGCTATTGAGTATTGCAGAGACTCAGGAGGAAAAAAATTAGCTATAGGAGACGCTAAGTCCATGATAGATTCTGGCTCATGGCAGACAACTCCTCAACCTAAACTTCCAAAATCTAAAAAAGAATATGATGTAAAATATCGAATAGGTTTTTTATATAAAGGTTTTAAATTTTTAGCGGAGCTTTTGCAAGACAAAATTACAAAAGATATTATATGGTTTATTATGCCTTATAACAAAGAATTTAAAGACAACATTTTAATTTTTAGTGATGTTGTAAAACCTAATATAAATTACCAGCGAGACATTTATCAAGTTTCTTTTAGACGAGAAAATAAAAGACTGCAGGAACTTTTAGATACATTTAGAGAAAATTGTATTTTCTATAGCGATGATTTAACGGGAACTGATTTTAAAACTGCAATTGATTTTGTAATTAAAAAATAGAAAGGAGAAAAAGAAAAATGGCAAATAGTAGTATAATTATATTTTCAAAAAATGTAGCAATTGATAAGGGCTACAAGAATGTTGTTAATTATAATTCAAGTCAAATGCTAGCATTTTTAAGGAGTCAAGCGCATTTTGTAGCAGAAATGAACAACTATTCTTTTATTAGAGAAGGAAAAAGAGCGATAAGGACATCTTTACCATTTTCACAAGCTCAAATCGTTAATTATATTGCCTTTAGAAATGATGATTATAGCTCAAAATGGTATTTTGCTTTTGTAGATAAAGTAAATTTTATAAGTCCAGCATGTACAGAAATCGAATTCACAATTGATGAATGGTCTACATGGTTTGACCAGTTCGAGCAAAAGCCTTGCTATGTTATAAGAGAGCATGTCAATAATGATTCTTTTGGTGCTAATACAATTGACGAAGGTCTATCTGTTTCGCAAGTCATAGCAAGTGAGGAAGTCATAGAAGATGAATCTTTATACAATGATTTTTATGTTGCATGTATTACAAACTGGAATCCTTCGTCTAAAACAGGTTTTAGTGGAGTATGTGCATATACTAAGCAGGTATTTGGTGGAGAAGTTCATTTATTTAATTTAGATGAAGATGGTTTATATAATTTAGAACATTATATTTATATTGTAAATAGTCAAGCACACATTGGAGATTTGCATTATATGTTTATTATTCCAAGGATATTAGTTCCAGCGAATAATTATACAACTGAAACTGCTACTGAAGGAGAAGTTGGAGCTACTTATAAAGTTGTTAAGTATGATTCTACAGACGCTTATAAGTCAGTTAATAAATTTTATAATATTTCTAAAAAAACAAGTGGATATTCTGTAAAAAATAATAAATGTTACTGCTATCCTTATAATTATTTGTTAGTAACAAATGGTGCTGGAAGTAATAATATTTACAGATATGAAGATTTTGAATCTAGCTCATCTACTGCTGATTTTCAATTACAATTAGCATTAGCAGTAGGAGTTTCTGGAAGATTAGTACCCCTAAATTACAAAGGTGTTTCATATAATAATGAAGAATCTTTAGAGTTGGGAAAATATCCTACTTGTTCTTGGTCTTCAGATGTTTATACAAATTGGCTTACCCAACAAGCAGTAAATTTTTCACAAAAATTTTTAGGAACTGAAATTAGTCACGATATAGCTCAAATAGGAGGTTCTATAACAAATTTATTACCGTCACAAATAGCTGGTGCTTTAGGCAATTTTTCTTCGCAACAGTTATTGCCTCAGATACAAGGTGGGCAAGCTACAGCTGATGTTAATTATGCTTCTAATTCTCAAGGTTTTAGAATTTTTAAGATGAGAGCTAAACCTGAAATTATGAGTCAGATAGATGATTATTTTTCAAGGTTTGGTTATAAAATTTTAAGAATTAAAACCCCTAATATGACTGGTAGACAAAACTGGAACTATGTAGAAATTGGAGAAGGAGAAATTTGGATAGAGGGAGAAATCCCAGCTGAATCTAAAGAAATAATAAATGAAATTGCCAGAAAAGGTGTTACTATATGGCATGACATGAATAATGTAGGAAATTTTAATTTAAATAATCCAATAGTTTAAAAAAAGTTCTACCTGGAACAAAAAATAAAGAGAGCTTAAAGCTCTCTTTTTAATTATTTAATAGTAAATACCCTTGATTATAATAAGCTATTGCATTTTGAGGTACAGTTGTATTTGTGAAAGTATTTTCACCAATATTAACCATGACAAAACCATTTTGTAATCCACCCTTAATAAATTTTGAAGGAATATAACCACCTTTTTTTATTATACAAATATTTTCAGCTTCATTATTATATAAAACAACACCAATATATTTATTAAATGAAGCTTTTTCAAAAGTTATATAATTTACTATATCTTTTTCAACTAAAGAACTTTTATAAGATGTTTTAATAATATTATTTGAAAAATATTTATTAAAAGGCAATATATTATTGCTAGGTATATCAATTTTTACATTAGTGTCTAAATCAATATAAACTTCAATATTATTAACATTTCCCGAATAAGAACCATAATCTAAAATAATATCTTGAAATTTTGAATTTGATATTATTAATATATCATTAGTAGGAGTGTTACCCCAGCAAGCAACTCTTACTGAGTTTCCAGAACCTTTATATATATTACAACCAATTAATTTCCATGTAGAGCCTTGATTTGGATTTCCATGTATAGAAAATCCATTAGATTTTAGTACAGGGTTATTATAAGGCTTAAATGTACAACCTTCAAAATTTACATTATGATTAACACCGAATCCACAACCTAAAGCAGTTCCAATACATTCGTTATTATTAGTTGTACCAGTATATTCAAAAATACAATTTTTATAATTAACGAATGAAAGTGGTAAAACTTCTGGATTGTCATCGTGAATAACATAACGACAATTGTAAGCTTTGAAATGGATATTTTCAAAATTATTATTATAAGGAAAATGAATAGCTGCAGTATTATTTTTAGGAGTGCTAGAAATATAAGAAATTACAGGATTATTCAATCCTATTATATCGACATTAGCTGGAATTTGATAACCAAGTCCACTATTTCCTTCAGCTTCATAGTCATAATTTCCTCCATGTAGATAAATAATAGCTTTATTAAAAAATTGATTTTTTAAGTAATTTATAGCTTGAGTTAAGGAATTAAAATCATAACCAGAACCCACATCAATTTTTATATTAGAATTTAATAAAATAGTATTATCTAAAACAGTTTTATTTTTAAAAAAATAGTTAGTTAATGGAATAAAATCAACAATTGAATAGTTTTTATAATTACCATTTATCATTTGAGAACAGAAGAATACTATTTCATTTTTAGTGGCGGTATAATTAAATTTCCACATATCAACTCCATCAATATTAACTCTCTCACCGCTATTTGCCATTCCAAAATTTTTAAAAACAACACCAGTGTAACTATCAAAAGTCATAACACTTCCTAAACCTGTATAAGGCAATAAAAAGTAAAGTGATTGACCTGGGATTAAGTGAATACCTTGTGTATATGAAACAACATTAGTATTCGGAGCTAAAACAACCTCACCTTCATTTAAGTTTTGATTAGTAATCATATAATTTTCAGAAACTTGGGAATAATCTATTAAATTTTTGTGTACAAAATTTAATTTGTCATTATTTAAAAAGTTAATAGCATTACCTAAATTTTTATCGGTTTCCCTTACTTGTGTTCCTGCATTAGGATAAGATTGTCCAGTATAAGAAACTCTAATGTCAGTAAGTTCAGCGTCTCCTGATGTAGAGCCTTCTGGTAGTTTAGTTATTTCATTAATTCTATTTGTGTTAGTAGTAATTTGACTTTGTAAATTATTAGTGTTTGTTGTTATTTCATTTTCTAAATAAGAAAATTTTTCATCTACAATCGGAGAAAGTATTTCTTGTAATTCTCCATTTTCCGCCATTTCATCTAATTTATTATTAATTTCTTCTTGTACATCTAAATTTTTAAAATAATTATCAACAAAATTTTGTAATGTAATAAAGTTTTTATTTAAATATGAGATATTTTCCTCATTTATATTTAAATTTTTAATTACATTATTTAAGTATTCAACTACTTTGCATAGTAGTCCGTAGTAGTCCATAGCTTCAACAGTGTCTTCAATAAAAGGAAAATTCTGCTTGCACCATAAATAGAAATATCCTACTTTTTTAGGCTTAACAAAACTTCCTTCTGTTTCTGGTATATTATTTGTATTTTCTTCCATATTTATTTCTCCTTTCTAATCTATAATTTGATAAAATAAAATTTCTAAATCGTTAAAAATCATAGACATTATGTTATTTTTAGATTCTAAAAATCTTGTATATACATCTATTTTATTTGAAACATCTTTTATATTTTCCTCGCTATATTGGTTTGAATCATTAGTGCTATTATTAGATTCAGTGTTAGAGGTAGATGTATCATTTGCATTATTTTTATTGTAATGGTAGGTTGTTAAATAGTTTCCATTTTGTACATTTTCAATAACATTTTCGGGGGTTTCACTATATCGTAAATCTGCAATATTTTCAGTATTAGAATTAGTTGTAGTTTCTGCATTTGAATTTGAAGTAATATTTCTGCTATCTGTAGAAGTTTTAGTGCTTTTTTCTCCATCTTGAAATAAATTCCAGTCTGCTATTGCATTAAACATTTTATTATAATTAGGCATGATTTCATTTAGTTTAGTTTTTAATTTAATTTGCCATAAAGTAAAAGTTTCAAAGCCGATTCTTCTATTAATAAAATTATTTAAAATTTCCTCTTCAAACTCTTCTTTATTTACTTTACTTGATAGAGGATAGGTAAAATTAAAAATTCTATGACTTGCTTTTTTAGAAAGTTCAGTGATAGAATATTTATCCTCTTGACCAAAATTAACAATTGAATTCATTAAGTCATATAATAGTGGAGGTCTCATAGGTTTTAAGCTAGGAATATTTGGATAAAAACCATATAAGAAATTAAAACTATTCATCTTCTGCCACCTCACTTTTTTCATCTTGAATTATAATATCTTCTTTTTCTGTTGAAGGAATTGAATCATAATATTCTACTTCAATTTTTTCTGGTAATGCAAACGAAAATTTTTCGTTAATCATATCTATTGCTTTTTTTCTAGGCTCAAACCTGTTAAATCTATTTGCTATCGTTCCACCTTGAGAATCTACTATTTCATCAGTTATCATTCGCTCCTTCTTATTATATTGAATATGAGATATTCCTATTAATTCGTAAAATTCAGCTTTTATAGCTCTTTTTTCTTCTTCTATTTTATCAGCAACATATGGTGAAGGACTTAAAATTGAATTAATACCTTCTAGTTTTAAATTATCATATGCTTTTACAGTATCACTAAAAGAGTCTATTTCTTCTAATAATCTTTTTAATGTAGTTTCTTGTCCTGAAGGAACTTCCCAAACTCTGGGAGTTCTTTGTTGCAAGATATTAACATCAATAGTTCTAGTTGCAATTGTATATCTTGTAGCATATTGAAAGATGTCTAAATATAATGGATACTGTCCATTGTTATCGTACATTATTACATAGTCTCCGAGGATTTAAAGTCTTTGAATAACCATTTACTGCTGTTACTTGAATTTTTTGAGGTCTTCCGTATATATCAATATTTCCTATATTAGTAAAAGGAAGGGCTATAACTTCATTTAGTACTTCCTCATAAAAAAATGCAATAGCTCCTTGATTAATGAGAATCTTATTAAGATATGGAACATCAATAAATTTAGGCAAGTTTTTAAATCTAAAAACATTTTCTGCAAGAGTAATAAATTGCCTATTGTACATCATAAGTGTTTTAAAACTATTTATTTGTCCCATTTTTACTTTGTTTGCCATATTTTCTCCTTTCTACTAAAAAAGGCATGAATTTATCATGCCTTATTCAGTTATTTTTTCTATAATACAGTAATTGTGCAAGTTCCTTTTTTAGTCTTATCAAAAACAGATGTTGCAGTTACTACAATAGTTTCTGTGTTTTTATTAGGTGTTGTAACCATATGTCCTGCTGGAATTGTAACTTTTCCGTTTAAATCAACACTAGCTTTCTTTTTAGGGTCAGTTTCTGGGTCTTGAGTAATTGAATATGTCACTCCTTTATTTGCAAAACCAGTTGTTGCAACTACAGATGATAGTTGAACACTGTTACCTGCTGAAATTGACATTTCTTCTGGACTCACTGTTACTGAAGTAACAGCTGGTGTCACATCTTTGGTAAATACCACGCCTTGAGCATATGGGGAGGTTGATATTACAGCCCAGATGTGTAACCAGTGATTTCTTTTTAATGTTTCAGGGTTAAAGAAGTCTGTTTTCTTTAAACCAGCTTCTGTACTACTAGCAGGGTCGTTGTTTAGTGCATAATAGTAGTCTTGGAAAAAGTCAACTGAAACGATAACTGCTGGTACTTTAGCAAGTTCAGATAGTTCAGTAGAAGTGAATGGAACATATTGAGTTCCTAATAGTTCCTTTAATCTATTTGTATCATGAGTAGAGAATCCGTCAATTAATGCCATACGAGTTTTGAACTCTGCGTCATTTCTAAAGAAAGAAGTTGCTAGAACATCGGTAGACATTGAAGCTTCAAAATCTGTGTTCATAATTAATATTAAATCATCAAAATTATTAGCAACTCTGACTCCTGTAGGATTATAGTTAGGACTTCTGAAAGACATTTTATTAGCAATACCTTTCATTTCTGCTACTATTTCTCTTGTAGTTTTATTAGCATAGTCAGTAATTTCATGTACTGTCATTGTTCCATTTAGAATTCTTCTGCATAATTGATATTTATCTACAATGTATTTATCATATTTATAAGCTTCATAAAGAGAACCTATAATTTTTTCAATTAAGTCGAATAAACCTCCTTCTGTAGCAAAAGCCATTGCCATTTGCTCATCACTAGTAGTAGTTTTATAATATTTTTGATAATTAATTTCATGCAAATATTGATAAACATTAGGAACAACATTTTTTAAGAAATTTTCTGGGTCATTTGCTGTTGCATTATAATCATAAACATTAGCAATATCTACTATCATTTCTCTTACTGTTTGTCCAAATCTTAATTGTCCTTTGTTTGCAAAATTTTCCCAAGGATTTTCCCAGTAATTTCTATCAATTACTGTTAGTCCAACTAGGTTAATTGTGTTTAAAAACGCATTTTTATATCTTTCATTTGACATAATTAATTTACCTATCGGTTGAATTGACTGACCTTGCACCGGCAAATCAATTTCGTTAGATAAAATTGGGTCTTGATTTATCATAAATGAAAGTAACTCAGCGTCGCTTTTAACTTTTAAAACTTTATTTAATCCCATTTTTTAAATCTCCTTTACATCAATAATTTTTTTTTCGTCTTCTTTTTCATCTTCTTTTTTAACTTCTTTTGAACCAGAATCCATAAATCTGTCTTTGTATTTTTTAACTATATCATTGTATTTTTCAACTTCGATATATTTTTCTTTATCAACTTCCCCAGTTCCTTCAAAAGAATCTGTAATGTCTTCCATTAGTTCAATTTTCACTTCGTCAGTAATACCTTCTAGTGTATCGATTTTTGCGATTAATTCTTCTTTAGATAATTTCATTTAATATCACTTCCTTTCTTTTTAAAAATATCAATTAATTTTTCTGTGTTAACTCCTGCTTTTTTTAGGTTTTCTAGAATTGATATAAATTCCATTACTATAATGTAAATTGAAACAGATTTTGAAATGAAATTAAAATTAAAAGATAAATCCAGTAAAATCGATAAACTTATGATTAAAATTAATAAAATCTTGTGTAAAAGACCTACTCTCATAACTTTTGATTTAACCTCATTTCTTATAACTGCTCCTATAAAGCCACTAATTATATCAGCAACCATAAAAACAAGAGGAGTTATGATAATGTAAATACTAGATGAAAATTCTAAATTTTCAAAAAAATATTCCATACAACCTCCTCTAATAAAAGTAAAAAAATGGCTATAACATTATAATATAGTAAACTTTTATTTTTGTCAATATAATTTTTTAAATTATTTCTTTATATTTGGCTCTTTTGCTCGACATCTGCTCTAGAGCTAAAGTGTAGTCTAATGATTTTTTAAGAACATATGTTGTTGGAACTATGCAAGCACCTGTTAAGTCGTCACGCTCTTCACTGTTTCCTAAATAATCAGTAACAACATTATAACTTTGACAGTCATTGTATATAAGTAAATTTTTTCCTGTATCTTCATGTGTAAAAACTAAATCATCTTTAAAATTATTTAAGTCACCTTTAAGAGCTTTTGCTCCAGTTTTAGGAACTCCTGAAACTGTTATGTGAATCTCATCTTTTTCATCTTTATATGCGTATTTTTTAGCTCCTTGCGTAATAAATTCTTTGTAGGTAAATTTGCCTTTTCCTTCTTTTTCAAATAAACCAATTAAATGTTTTTTTCCTTTAATATCTTTAGGTTCATAATTTTCAAAATCTATTCCTTTTCTTTTTGCTATTATTTTTAATTTTTCTACTACTTTATTATTATAATCATTAATTACTTTTTTATTATAACCTTGTCGTAATTTAATGGAATCTGTGTCACAGTAAATTACATATTCATCTAACTTTTTAACATTTTCTAAAAGGTTTCTTCTAGCATAAGCTGTAACCCAAACACCATATGAGAAGGATAAAAATGCTTTTGATTTTTCATCATCTAATTTTAAGAGAATTTCTAAATTTGTAAGTTCTCTAGTGTACCAGTTTCTATTTTCATAAATAACCTCATCTCTGATTAAATTAGTAACAGACATACCATATATTGAATTAAAATTTGCTTTTTCTCTAGCATACTCATCTTCTTTCCCTTCAATTCCTTTTAACTCAGTTTTACTTTTATATTTTTCAAGAACAAAATTATAATATTCTGCAGGTAAATATTGATATACAGAAAAATAAGATTCTTTAATAGTATAATTACAATTATAAAAATCTAGTATTAATTTAAAATCTATATCAGTTAAAGTCATTTCAAAACTTTTAGCTTTTATAATTTTGCCATTATCATAACTTGCACCTCGAATATTTCTACACTTGCTCATAGAAATAATATTGTTGTAATATTTACATGAAATATCTGTAAATTCTACAACTAAAAGATACGCAAAACAAGAAAGCAAATCATCTTTAGTTTTCACATAACATTTATTAAATTCTTTTGCAGGAAACTTCTCACTTATAATACAAAACGGATATTCGCTTGTAAAATCGTACGAATCAACATTTTTAATTATTTCATCTGTGAAAATCCAATTTGCATGAGTATGTCCACCTGCAAAAGCCTCAACTAGTAAATTATAAATATGAGGGTCAGTGTTTATAGCTTTTCTAACAGTGTTTTTATAAGAATAATTTTTTTCAATTCTTTTTCTTAACTCTCGTCTTACATGACCTGTTTGTGTTATTGGAATTTTATCAACTCTTTCATAAGTCTTAAGTTCAAATTTAATGTACGAATAAACAACTAAACAGTCATATATACAGTACATCAATTCTTTTTCAGTTATTGGTGTTAAGCTATTTCTTATCTTGTTATAATCTAAATCACCAGCAAGCTTTTGAAAATCCAGCAAATAATCTTCTCCTAATTTCTTTAAAGATTTATTAGACATCATAAGCGTACATCTAAAATCAATATTATAATCTAGCATACGACATTTTATTACATGTCTTTTTGTTCTTGCAAACACATCTGTAATATTAAACTGACCAACTAAAAATTGAAATTCAAATGATAGATTATGCACAAATACAATTTTTTTATGTGGAATTTTATTATCTAAAAACTCTAAAAATTTTCTAAAGTCGCTCCATTTTCTCCCATAAAAAACATCTGTATCTATTGAAAATTGCCATATATACATATACGATAAAAATTCTACATCTATATCTTTTGAAAGCTCTAGATAACTAGAGCCTTCATATAAATTGTCTTCATATTTAATTAAATTAGTCGTTTCTATATCGAAAGAAAATATATTAGTACAAATTTTTTTCTTTTTACCTTCAATTTTAATTTTTGAAAAATCATATTCAAAAATTTTATTCCAAAAAAAACTATTGAACATATCTTCTATAAATCTCCTGCAATTTTTCTTTAACATCTAAATCATTCATAACTTCTATTAAATAATCTAAATCCCTACTAATGGAAAAAATTTCTTTTTCAAAAACAGAATAACTTCTTCCCTGTATCTCTTGCACTAAAACCCAAAAAGCTGAAGGGTCTATATAATTTGTAATCCATTTTATTAAATCTTCACCAAAAGCTTCATATATCACTTCTGCTTCTTCATCTGTTACATCTATTTTTTCTTTAATACCTTTTTTAATTTTAGTAATGTTTTTTCTAATACCTCTAAGAGTAGAAGTAGATTTATTTTTTAAAAATACATTTGTTGCTTTTCTTATAGCCTTAATTTGTAAATCTGTCATTTCTTTTCTAATTGAAATAGCTCCACCTTTAGTTATTCCAGAAATTAAATCATTATCAAGACTTGCATATAATTTTTTAAGTCCCCATGTCCCTTCTCCATACTTTTTTTGAATTCTTCTTATTCTCTGATTAGCTATTGAAACTTGTTTTTTAAGTTCTGTAATGTCTTTTTTTTCTTCTGAAGTCATATAAAACCACCTCTAATCAAATTGTTTTTTTGCTTCTTTTCTATTTTAAAATAATAGTTAGAATTAAATCTTGCTTCATCTATATAATAATATTTTTTCCTTCTGTTGCTCTCTTTTTTTTTTCCTTTATTTTTACTCTTTTCTCTATCTTCATTTTAGAATTCCTCTTTCTTGTCTGTTTTCTTGTATTCAGTAAAATAAAAATCATTTACTATTACACTATATGTTTTTACATTTTTTCCTTCTTTATTTGTGTATATATCTGTTTGAATACTACCTTCAACTATTATTCTATCTCCTTTTTTAACGAAATCATTTAAAGCTTTAGCAGTTACTCCAAAAGCTACGCAATCGAAAAAGTCTACTTTTTCTTTGTCTATTTTTCTTTGTACTGCAATACTGAATTTTACCATTTTCTTTTTCTCTTTTCCTGCATTATAAGTTAATACTTCAACATCTTTTGTTAATCTCCCCATTAATTCTACTTTATTCATAATTAATTCCTCCTAAAATATACTCTAGTGTTTGGTCACC
>CALVSQ010000030.1 GCA_944359085.1 uncultured Bacilli bacterium
TTATTTTTAATTAATTCATCATGAGTTCCTTCATCTAATATTTTACCATCATCTATTAAAATTATTCGATCACTATCGATAACAGTTGATAATCTATGAGCAATAATTAATATAGTATATTCACCTTTCATATTATTAATGGCTTTTTGAATACTTGCTTGAGTTTCATTATCTAAAGCACTAGTAGCTTCGTCAAATAAAATTATTTCTGTTTTTTTAAGAAGTGCTCTTGCAATAGCTAGTCTTTGTCTTTGGCCACCTGATAAAGTAATTCCACCCTCTCCTACAATAGTATCATAACTATCTTTTAAGGTCATAATAAAATCATGTAAACATGCCAATTTGCAAGCTTCAACCATTTCTTCATCAGTCATATCATCTTTAACTAATTTTAAATTATCTCTTATTGAAAAATTAAATATATAAGGATTTTGAGTTATAATTGACATATTATTTCTAATTGAATCTTTAGTTAAATCATTTATATTAATATTATCAATTAATATTTCTCCTGAATCTATTGAATATAATCTATTTAACAAACTAAATATAGTTGATTTACCACTTCCACTTTTACCTACAAAAGCAACAGTTTCATTAGCATGTATTTTAAAATTAATATTTTTAAGTACAACTTTATCTTCATTATAAGAAAAACTGACATCTCTAAATTCAAAATCACCATTTATTTTATCTAATATTTTATTGCCAAAAATTTCTTTTTTAAATTTTTCATCATCAATTATTTCAAATACTCTTGTTGCTGCAACATTGAATTTTTTGGTTAATTCAATTAAATAACTGCAATAACTTAATAATTCTAATAATCTATCTTTATACATATAAATTATAACAAAATTAGCAATACTTAAATAATTTTTCAAACATAAATATGTACCTAACATTATTAAAAACAAATTACTAAAGTCTTGAATACTACCTGTTAAAAAAGTATATTTTGCATTTACTTTCATCATTTTATAATTTTCATTGTTAGATTCAACTAATTTTTTTTCAGCTTTTTTTAGAAAATTATTTTCAATATTTAATGATTTTATATCTCTAGATCCTCTTATTAATTCACTTACTAATCCCGTATTTTTTTCGGATAATTTTCTTCTTTCCTTATCTAATTCAAAATATTTCTTCATTCTGATATGCTCTAAAATAAATATAATTAATAATATAAGTAAAAAATAAGCAAACATAATTTTATTTATAAAATAAATAGCAATTAAAACACCAATATTACTTATAACATCAATTAAGCCATCGCCTAAATTAGAAAACACATTAACTATTTCTTTTGTATCATTATTTATTCTATCAATAAAAATACCAGATGAATTATTATCTAATTCAGCAGTTTCTAATTTCATAGCTTCTTTAGCAATATTTACTTGAATTCTAGATGTTGCTTTTAAAGTATATTTATGAAACAAAATATTATATAAAAAATTAAAAATATTTCTAATTAATTCTACTATCAAAACTATTATAGTAATTGTTAATAATTCTTTAAACATTCCATCAGTTAAATATAGTAACATCTTAGCCGATAATAATGGTGTTATGACACTTATACCACATAAAATTAATGAAAAAATTAAAAATAAAATTATATATTTTTTATCTTCTTTAACAAATATCCAAGTCTTTTTAAAATTAATTAATATGTTTTTTAAATTATCTTCCATAAAGCACACTTCCTAAAATAATTATAACATTTTTATCTCAATCAAACAATATAACTTGCAATTAACTTAAAAATATGCTATCATGTATATAGATGTGATTTTTATCATATAATAAAAAAGGTAATACTTGATTTTGCGCGTTAAGTATCTACCTATTAGTTGGTGGTAGATACCTAATCTACAATAGTGATTAGGTATCTTATTTTATTTCTATTATAATTAATAGAGTTACTAATAAAATGATTATAATTAATAAAAATATATTTATTATAAATACATCTTTTTTAGTCATTTTATCAATCCTCCTTTCAGGAGGTAGACACCTAACAATCTTGCATTACCCAATATAAATTATACTACAAAATTAATTATATGTAAATAATTAATTTTTATTTTGTATTTTAAACTCTTTGAATATTTTGGTTAAAGCTCTTTTTTCAATTCTTGAAACATAACTTCTTGAAATTCCTAATTGTTTAGCTATTTCTTTTTGAGTTACTTCTCTTTCATTATTTAAGCCATATCTTTTAATTATTATTTCTTTTTCCCTTTCATCTAAAATATTAAAATATTTTTTTAATAAAACAATATTATCTTTTTTTTGAATATCATTTTCAAAATCAGGTTTAGGAGTTTTTAATATATCTAAAAATGTTATTTCATTACCATCTTTATCAAATCCAATTGACTCATTTAAGCTAATGTTTTTACTATTCTTTTTATCACTTCGATAATACATTAATATCTCATTTTCAATACATTTAGCAGCATAAGTAGTTAACCTGGTTCCTTTTTTATAACTAAAACTATCTACTCCTTTAATTAATCCAATTGTTCCAATACTAATCAAATCATCAACATCATTTTTTTTATGATCATATTTTTTTACTATATGAGCTACTAATCTTAAATTGTGTTCAATCAATTTATTTCTTGCATCTTTATCTCCTAAATGCATTAAAGATACACATTTTTCTTCTTCCTCTTTTGATAATGGATCAGGAAATACATTATTTGAATAAGCTGCTGTGAAAATATAAAAATCTTTAAACAATTTTTTTAATAATTCTAACATATCACACCTCAATTAAATTTTATGTTTTTACTTTTAAAAGTATTAAATTTAAGATATAATAGTATTAATAGTTTATTTTTTCACATACTAGAAAGGGTGATTTTATGTATAGTAATTGTTCAAATAAAGCTTACAATCTACATATTATTAGAACTGATAAATTTAAAACAGTATCAGTAAGAATAAACTTTAAAAAATTATTAGAAAAAAAAGATATAACATATCGTAATTTATTAGGTAAAATATTATTAAATTCTAATAATACATATAAAACAAAAAGAGATTTAGATATTGAAACAGAAAATTTATATGGTATAGGAATAGGATGTTCTAATTCATTGATGGGTAATTATATTGTTACTTCATTCAATTCTAATTTTTTAAATGAAAAATATACTGAAGAAAATATGAATAAAACATCGATTAAATTTTTATTAAGTTTAATATTTGATCCTAATATTGAAGATAATAAATTTAAAAATTTTGATTTAGCTAAAAGATTAGTAACTGATGAAATAGATTCTTTAAAAGATAATACTAAAAGATATTCTTTACAAAGAATGTTTGAAATATTAGGCAAAGATACACCATTAGAATATAATTCAGTTGGCTATAAAGAAGATTTAGATCCTGATAATTTATATGAATATTATAAAAAAATGCTTAAAAGTGATTTAATTGACATATTTGTAATTGGTGATGTTAATGAAGAAGAAATAGTAGAAATATTTAATAAGAACTTTAATGTTAATACAATCAAAAGACCTGGTATATCTCATTTTGTAACACAAAATATAACTAAATTAAGTAAAGTTAAAGAAACATTACCAATTGAACAAACCAATTTAAATATTGGATTTAAAATTAAAGATTTAACTGACTTTGAAAAACAATATGTTTTATATATTTATTCCTTTATTCTAGGTGGTAGCCCTAATTCAAAACTATTTAGAACAGTAAGAGAAAAAAATAGTTTATGTTATAGTATAAACGCTACTTTTAAAGCAATTTATAATATTTTATATATTACAGTTGGGACTAATAAAGATGATGTTAAAAAATGTTTAAGTTTAATAAAAAAAGAATTTAATAAAATGGGTAAAGGAAGTTTTACTGATAATGATATTGAATCAGCCAAAATAACTTACATAAACAGTTTAAAAGATATTGAAGATTATCAATCTAGTATTTTAAGAATGTATGAAAGTAATATTTATTTTAATTATGATTTATTGGATGAAAGAATTGAAAATATAAGTAAAGTTACTAAAGAAGACATTATTAATTTACATAAAAAAATTAACATGGATACAATATTTGTTTTAGAAGGTGAAAATAATGAAGAAAATTAATTTTAAAAACTTAGATTTAGATTTATTTTATGAAAAATTAGATAATGGACTAGAAATATTTGTCTTGCCTAAAACAAATGTTAATAATATCTATGTAACTTTTAATACAAAATATGGATCTAATATAAGTGAATTTAAACCAATTGATAAAGATAAAATGATGAAAGTACCTTTAGGCATTGCCCACTTTCTAGAGCATAAAATGTTTGAACAAGAAGATGGTTCAGATATATTTTCATTTTATAGTGAAAGAGGTGCTGATTGTAATGCTAATACCAATTATACTAAAACAACTTATTTATTTTCTTGTCCTAACTTCTTTAAAGAAAACATGGATATGTTGTTAGATTATGTACAATCTCCTTATTTTACTGATGAAAACGTTGATAAAGAAAAAGGCATAATAACTCAAGAAATTAAAATGTATCAAGATATGCCAGGTACAATGATATATGATAAAATAATTGAAAATACATTTAAAATACATCCAATGAAACATCCAATTATTGGTGATATTGAAAATATTAATAAAATTACTAAAGAAGATTTATATACTTGCTATAACACGTTTTATCATCCTTCTAATATGTTTGTAGTAGTTACAGGTAATGTTGATGCCGAAGAAGTTATCAATGTAATTAGAGAAAACCAAAATAAGAAAAAATTTAAAAAAGAAGAAAAAATTAAAGTTAAATCATATAATGAGCCAAAAGAAGTGGATAAAGAAAATGATGAAATAAAATTAAACGTCAGTATTCCTAAATGTGCTATTTGTTATAAATTAAAAGTAGAAAAAAATATACAAAATATCTTTTATTTATTAACATTATTTGATTGTAAATTTTCTTCAACTAGCGAATTTGTTCATAACTTATTAGAAGAAAAAATAATCAATGATAACTTAGCAGTTGATTTTGATGATAGTACTGATTATATTTTAATGTTTGTTTTAGGAGAATCAACTAATCCTAAAAAATTATTAGAAAAAATAAAAGATGAAATGAAAGATTTAAAAATTTCTGAAACTGATTTTGAAAGAAAGAAAAAAGTATTATTAAGTTCAATTATTTATATGACTGAAAATATCTTTAGCTTAAATAGTAACATAACCAGTGATATTATAAGATATGGTAAATTTAATGATAATAAGTATAATGATATTAAAAATTTAAATTATAAAGATTTTATGAATTTTATTAAAAAAATTGATTTTAAAAATAATACAACTTTAATTATCAATCCAAAAAACTGATGAATTTTCATCAGTTTTTATCATTTGTAATATCACCATCACCAGTAACAGGAATTGTATCTCCACCATAAGTAGAATTAGGTTTTAATAAAGCTTTAACAAAATCTTTATCTCTAGCTAAAACTTCTCTTACTTCCCTTTTAAATTGGCCAGGATAATCTCTTAGATTAGAACTAACACCATATGCTTCTATTCCTAAATTTTTAGCAATATATAGTGCTCGATATAAATGATATTCTTGTGTTACAATAACAACTTTTTCTACTTCAAATATTTCTTTAGCCCTATATAAACTATCATATGTAGATATTCCTGCATGATCCATAAAAATATCATTAGATGGTACACCTTCATTAATTGCATATGTTTTCATAACATTTACTTCATCATAGTCTTCTTGCATATGGTCGCCACTCATAATAATTTTATTAGATACATTGTTATTATATAATTCAACGCCTCTTAAGATTCTATCTTCTAACATTGGTCTAGGTTGATTATTATATACTCCTGCCCCTAAAACTAAAATACAGTCGACATCTTCTAATGTTTTAGCTTCATCAACTGTTATTATTTTATCTTTATTACTAAAAACAACATAAAAATTAATACCTAAAACACCAACTATAAATAATAATACTATAATTAATAAATATTTTACTATCTTCATATGTAACACCTATTACTATTTTACCATACAAATTACTTATTTTCGATTAATTTTTCATCTTTATATTCATAACCCAAACAATTATCTTTAGTTATAACAGTTTCTCCTAATTGCTTTTCTAATTCATCGCGAGCAACTTTAGCCACATTGCCACCTATTTTAGCTACTTTTATATTGTCCCTTAATCCTTGTGGTTTTTGTTTATTAGCTAGTCTTTTAGTTGCCTCTTCACCTAAATCAGCTAATGTTACTTCAATACTATCCATATTATCCCTTAAGGATTCTTTTCTTAAACCTTTATATTCTTTATACTCTTTAGCAGTCATACCTGACCAACTTTTATATATTTCATTTGTTAAAATGCCATATTCATAATTTTCAGTAATTCCATTTTCTTTCCATATATCAGTTAAACTTTTTCTTTGCTGAATCCCTTTTATTCGTTTAGCTATCCATAATTCATCGTATCCTTTAGAACGATATAAATCTATTAATCTTTGAATACCAATTGAAGGATCAAATACTTCATCGATTCTTTCACTTCCCAATTTAGCTAGCCATTGTTTTATCGGTTCAGCATTTTTACTTGGTATTGATTCAATTATTCTAAACATTCCTTCAATATCTACAACATCAGTACTATAATACTTTCCATCTAAAGACTTTAATTTCAGTTGGTTACATTTTGTAACCGACTCGTTTCCTTCTTTCTTCAATCTATGTTTTAAAACTTTCCAATAATTTCGTGGATTTTCACTTTCTGATAATATTCCTACAATGTCAACAACACTAATATAATATTTTTCTTCATCTTTGTCCCATATTGTTCTAATACTATCATTATTAAATATTTTATTTATTAAATATGTTTTATCTTGTTTCATATTCCTCCTTCTAAACTCCTACAAACATATTATACTATACGAACATATATTTGTAAATAAAAAAGTTAATTTTTAAAAAATTAACTTTCCAATAAATATTCAAACAAATTAATTCTATTTTTACTGTATACAATAGTTTCATCATTATTTTTTATCATACTAATCACATCAATAATATCAAACCATTTTACTTGTAATAATTCTTCTTTTTGAATTATAAATTTTCCTTCTTTAAGATTACATTTTATACAAAAGAAATAAGTTGAACTGTTTTCATTAATAATATCAAACTTACCATTTGCAAAAGAATGTAATTCTTTAATACTTACATCTATTCCTAATTCTTCCTTCAATTCTCTAATTGCAGCATCTTGAACATCTTCATTTTTTTCTACATGACCAGTACATAATGCCCACATATTAGGATAATTCTTTTTATTTCTACTCCTTTTTTGCAATAAAATTTGGCCATAATCATTTAAAATAAATACACCTATTTCTTTTTTCATTTTTTCTCTTCTTTCTATTTTACTATATTAACATTTTAACATAAAAAAAGAAAAGAACAAAAATTAATTCTTTTCTACTTTAATAACAACATCTTCATCATTTAATTTATCATCAAATGCTAAAGTTTCATCTTTAACTAATTCATCACCTAAAACTTCACCCATAACATAATCATAATATTTATCTAACATTTGATTAATCTTATCACTTCCATGATAAATAACTTTAATATGATCTGTTATAACAAAGTCAGCTTCTTTTCTTAAACTTTGAACTTTACGAACAAATTCACGAGCTAAACCTTCTAATATTAAATCATCTGTTAATTCAGTATTTAATACAACACAAGTTTTATTATTACTACTTGAAGCATAACCTTCTTTTTGTTTTAAAGAAATTAACACCATTTCATTAGTTAATTTAAAATCTTCATCACCTAATTTAACAGTTAATCCATCACTTTGTAATAAAGTAATATCGTTAGTTGATAATTTAGTTAATATTTCTTGTAATTCTTTTACTTTAGGTCCTAAAGTCTTACCTAAAACTTTAAAATTAGGTTTAACAATATAATCTAAATATTCACTCATATCTTCTTTAAATATTATTTCTTTAACATTTAATTCTTCTTGGATAACAGATATTAAATTACCAATAATTTTTTTATCATTTAAAGGTAAAATTAAATGTGATATTGGTTGACGAACTTTAATATTAGCTTCTTCACGAGCAAATCTTCCTAATGAACAAACATCTCTTACTAAATCCATTTGTTCTTCTATTTTTTCGTCAATCAATTTTTCATTATATTTAGGGAAATCTGCTAAATGAATAGATTCTTCACCAGTTAACTTTTGATATATTTCTTCAGTTAAGAAAGGTGTTATTGGAGCACATAACTTACATAATGTTACTAATACTTCATAAGTTGTTAAATAAACAGCTTTTTTAGATTCAGATAATTCACTATCCCAGAATCTTCTTCTATTACTTCTAATATACCAATTTGATAAATCATCATTTAAAAATGGTACTATTAATCTTGCAACCTTATTTAAATCATATTCTTCATAAGCTGAAGTTACATTTTTAATTAATTTATTTAATTTAGATAATAACCATCTATCAATTAATTCTCTTTTACTTTCTTCAATATGATATTCTCTTGGATCGATATGATCAGCATTAGCGTACATTTCAAAGAATGAATAAGCATTTTTAAATGTTGATATATATTTAGAATATATTTCTTTTAATCCATTTTCATCAAATTTTAAAGGTGTCCAAACAGGAGATGCATATAACATATAATATCTTACTGTATCCGCTCCATATTCAGTCATAGATTTAACAGGATCAATAATATTACCAGTTGATTTACTCATTTTTTTACCATAAGCATCTAGCATCATATCATTAACTACAACATTTTTAAAGCTTGATTCTCCTGATATAATAGTTGATATAACTAATAATACATAGAACCATCCTCTTGTTTGATCTACACCTTCTGCTATAAAATCAGCAGGAAATTGTGATTCAAACAATTCTTTATTTTCAAATGGATAATGAAATTGAGCATATGGCATAGATCCTGAATCAAACCAAACATCTAATACATCTTTTACTCTATCCATTACTTTACCACATTTACTACATTTAATATGTAATTCATCAACATAAGGACGATGCAATTCTATATTTTTAACATCAACATCCTCAATTATTTTTTCTTGTAATTCATCTAAAGAGCCAATTACTTCTTTATGACCACATTCACAAGTCCAAATAGGCATTGGACAACCCCAATATCTATTTCTTGAAATTCCCCAATCAACCATATTTTCTAACCAATTAGCAAATCTTTTTTCACCAATATAATCAGGATACCAATTTACTTTTTTATTAGCTTCAATTATTTTATCTTTATAAGCTGTAGTTTTAACATACCAAGCTGGTTTAGCATAATAAATTAAAGGACTCTTACATCTCCAACAATGTGGATAATCATGAACTATTTTAATTTTCTTAAATAATTTATCATTTTCTTTTAAATATTTAACAATTTCAATTTCTAAGTCAGTATCAGTTACTAATCTACCTTTCCAAGGTCCTTCTAAATAACATCCATCTTTACCAACAGGATTAACAAAAGAAATTCCTTTTTCACGACATACTCTATTATCATCTTCACCATAAGCAGGTGCGATATGAACAATACCAGTACCATCGGAATCAGTTACATAACTATCAGCTACAACTTCAAAAGCTTTGCCTTCTACTTTAACAAAAGGTAATAATTGTTCGTATTTAATACCTTGTAAATCACTACCTTTATATTTTTCTAATACTTTATAATCTTCACCTAAAACTTTATCAGCTAAAGATTCACATAAAATAAATTTATAACCTTGACTTTCAACTTTTAAATAAGTTAAATCTGGATTAACACAAATAGCAACATTAGCCATTAAAGTCCATGGTGTTGTTGTCCAAACTAAGAAATAAACATCTTCATCTTTTTTCTTAAAAGGAACAATAACAGTATTTACTGAATCTTGTTGATATCCTTGCGCCACTTCATTACTAGATAATTCAGTGCCACATCTTGGACAATAAGGTAATACTTTATTTCCATGATATATCAAACCTTTTTTATCCATTTCTTTAACAATCCACCACTCAGATTCGATATATTCATTGTCACATGTAACATATGGATGATCACAATCAATAAATTGACCCATCATATCAGTTATTTTTTTAACTTCACTTATATTAGTAGCTGTTTCACAATTACATTCATGGCAAAAGTTTTCAATACCAAACTTCTCAATATCAGATTTATTTTTAAAACCTAATTTCTTTTCAACATTAACTTCAATAGGTAAACCATGAGTATCAAGTCCAATTTTTCTTAAAACTCGATATCCTTGCATTGTTTTATATTTAGTAAATGAATCTTTGATTGTTTTAGCAAAAACATGATGAATACCAGGTTTTGCATTAGCATAAATTGGCCCATCATAAAAAACATAATTTTTTTTATCTTTTCTATTTTCTATAGATTTTTCAAATATATTATTTTCTTTCCAAAAAGATAGTATTTCTGTTTCTGATTCATTAATTGTTTTTTTGTTTAGCTCTTTAAAATTCATAACATTCCCTCCTGTATATAAAAAAAGATGATACCATAAAGGGCGAATATATCCGCGGTACCACCTTTTTTAAACTTATTAAACTATAACGCGTTACCGTTTTTATCTTATCCATAAAAAGCATCCAAAGTGATCTATATATTAATTATTTATTAGTTTCCACCAACCACTAACTCTCTATCAAATAAATTTAATATACCGTCTTTTTCATCTGCTATATATCTATTTTTTCAATATCTTCAATTAATTCAACTTGCGTAGATAAAGCATCTTTTAATCTTCTTTTAAATACTATCATATTTCTTCTTAAAGTATCAGATTCTTTTTCGATAGTTTCAGCTTTTAATAACGCTTCATTTACTATTCGATTAGCGTTTTTCTTCGCATCGCTAATTATTATATCTCTTTCTTGATAAGCTGTCAACTTAATTTGTTCAGAAGTTTTTTCAGCCATCAAAATAGCTCGTTTTAAATTTTCTTCCATTCTTTCAAATTGTGCAATTTTACTAGTTAAAGTTAAATTTTCTTGTTCTAATCTTTTTAAATCAGATAATTGTTTTTGTTTATCATCTTGATTTAATTTAGTAAGTTCATTTATTTTTTTATCTTTTTCTTCTATATCTTTAACCATCGCTTCTACTTTAGCTATTACTTTATCAAGAAAGTCATTTACTTCATTAGGATCATAACCTCTTAATACTCGGCTGAACTTTTCCATAACTCCACCTCAAAATAAGTATATTTACCACTCTATATTAATATCACCATTATCGTGTACTTCTTTTCCTTCATTATCATCAGTTATTTTACCATTTACTTTAACATTGTTAGGTGTACATAAAAATATACCGCCACCTACTTTTTGTAAAGATCCCCCAATAGCATAAATAGTTCCACTTAAAAAATCAACAATTCTTTTAGCTTGATCAGATGTTACTCTTTTTAAATTAACAACAACTGTATTTCTACTTTTTAATTGATCAGCTATTTGTTGTGCTTCAGAAAATGCACGAGGTTCTAATAAAACTAATTTCGTACTTCCATCTTCTGCAACTGCTTCACTAGACTTAATATTATAATATTGATCGTTTGAACTATCAGCTAATATATCGTTTTCGTCTGCTGAAAACCATTTTTTTAAATTCATACCCTTTTTCCTCCTTGATGCATACACTGCACATACTATATTAATTTTATCATAAAATATTTAAAATGTGAACAGTATTTATAAAAAAAACTAAAATATTAAAAATTATTTCTTTTATTTTATATGCAGTAAGGATTACTCCAGGTACCAATTCCAGTTACTATTTGTACATCTGACTTTATTACTATAACTGGACGAATAGCATGATATTCATCAATGTTACTACTATAATTTGCATTTGCACCTGCATTTATATAATGTGCTGAATAAGCATTGTTAATAGTTGTTATAGTCCAATATGTTGCTGCATTTGAAGGATCATTTAATTGTGTATACCCATTTGTTGTAATGCTTCCACTTTGTCCCGATAACATTTCTCCTATTCGTATTAATCCTATTGGAGAAGTGATTTTTCTCGTTGGATTTTTTTCTTCCAAAGAGACTTTATAATTGGAAGCATAACTAAAATAATTTTGATACCACGTATAATCATTCACTATTTTATTTCTATTTATTGTATCATTGCTTGCAACTAGCCATTCTAAAACATCATTATTTAATTTTTGACCTATTCCTGTTGTAGTATAAAATATATTATTAGCCCCATATTTTATAGTATATATATCCCCATTTTCTTCATAATAACCATCTAATATTAATTTAATATTTCCAGTATTATCTTTATCAACAATTCTATATTTTTTTCCAGAAAACAAAACATATTCACCACTTGTACCTAACTCACTTAATGTGGAATCTGTTTTAATATTTTCTTTTTTATTTAATATATATGGTCCTATCTCATCATCCCAATATTCTGTTAGGCTCCCATCTCCTTGTTCGATAATTACATTTGGATTTATATTAATAACTGGTTTCAATCCACTAGCAATAGACAATCCATAATAAATACCACTATCAAGAGCATACCAAAATGTTGAATTGTTTCGTGGTGTTATAAAATATTGTGATGTTTTGATATTTAAATAAGAATTTGATGCACCAGCTAAATTATATTCGTCCAATGATATTAAACCAACATGAGCTTTTTTTGTTGATAAATTATCAATACATATCATTCTAGTGCTTGAACTATTAGTTGTAGTTTCACTACACCAAACTTGTTCACTTATTATATTATTTTCTTCTAATCTTGGATAAAAATAATTGTTTAACCAATCTTTGGCATAACTTTCATCCCAATTTTCTCCCATTTCTTGCATCGCATATGGTATAGCAGTTACATTTTCATCTACTATCAATTTTATTGTTCCATCTTCATTTATCCCCATGATTCGCCATAAAAATCCTGAATACCAAACATAATTCTTATCTTGATTACCTTTTAAATAGCATCCACCCATATAACTATAATTATTATCAACTGGATTTTTACATCCATTTTCTCCTACTTCTAAATAAGGAAAATTCAACAATATCAATTTTTTTATTGGACCACTTCTAAATATTAAATGACAATCATTATTTAAATTGTAACTATAAATATCATTCTCTATATTTATTTCAATTTTACTATCTTGTGGTATTTCATTACCTGTTACTGAATCATATACTGTTGTTGGCAAATATTCTCCTTTAACTAACTCATTTACAGTTACACAATATTTATTTCCATTATATTTGGGATAATTATTGATGTTATCACTAACATATAATCCTACTGCATTATAAAGTATTTCTTTACTTGCATCACTTATCTTACCTTTAGTACTTCTTATTGCATTTAATATTGGTGGGAATGCTAGTAAAGATATTATACCTAATATAATTACTACACCAATTAATTCCGTTAAGGTAAAAGCATTATTTTGTAAATGCCCCCCCCCCCCCATTTTTGCTATTTGCTATTTTATTCATACTATCTAACTCCTATTCTTATACTTAAATTATACAATAATTTCTATTTAATTGTCAATTAATTAATATTATCAAGAATATAATTGTTAATAAAAAAACTAAAATATTAAAATTTTAGTCAGATTGTAGACAAACCCCACATTTGAAAAAAATGTGGGGTTTTCTTTTACATGGTTTTTTGAAATTTTAAT
>CALVSQ010000031.1 GCA_944359085.1 uncultured Bacilli bacterium
TACAAGAAATAAATGATGAATTTATGAAAATAATAAATGCTTATTCTATTTGAATAAGTTTTTATTTGAATTTTATTAAATTATATAGTATAATCTTATATTGAGAAATGGGTGAATTTATGATTGAAAGATTAAATGCTATTGAAAATAGATATAATGAAATAACTGAAGAGTTAATGAAATCTGAAAATATATCAGACATTAAAAAAGCAACTAGTTTATCAAAAGAACAAGCAAGTTTAAAAGATGCTTATGATGCATATCAGGAATATAAGAAAATAACTAGTGATATTGAAGCCGCTAAAGAAATGGTAAAAGATCCTGAATTAGGTGAATTTGCTAAAGAAGAATTAGAAGAAAATCAAAATAAATTAAATAAATTAACAAAAGATATTGAAGTATTATTATTGCCAAAAGATCCTAACGATGGTAAAGATGTTATTGTTGAAATAAGAGGAGCTGCTGGTGGGGATGAAGGAAATATCTTTGCTGGTGACTTATTTGATATGTATAAAAAATTAGCTGAAAGAAATGGCTGGAAAATTGAAATAGTTGAAGAAGAAAAATCTGAAGCAGGTGGATATACTTTAATCAGTTTTATTGTAAGAGGAGAAAATGTATATTCTAAATTAAAATATGAATCAGGAGCACATCGTGTTCAAAGAGTACCAGTTACAGAAACACAAGGTAGAGTTCATACTTCAACTGCTACTGTTTTAGTAATGCCAGAAGCTGAAGAATTAGATTGTGATTTGGATATGAATGATGTTAGAATTGATATAACTAGAAGTAGTGGTTGTGGTGGTCAAGGAGTTAATACAACCGATTCAGCAGTAAGATTGACGCATATTCCAACTGGAATTGTAGTTTATTCACAAACAGAAAGAAGTCAAATTAAAAATAAAGAAAAAGCTATCAAAATATTACAAACTCGTCTTTATGATTTGAAAATGCAAGAAAGAGAAAAAGAGATGGGTGAAGAAAGAAGAAGTAAAATTGGTACTGGAGATAGATCAGAAAAAATAAGAACATACAATTATCCACAAAACAGGGTTACTGATCATCGTATTGGATTTACTTTAAATACATTAGATAGAGTAATGCAAGGCGATATCGATAAAGTAATTGATGCTTTAATTACTGAAGATCAAAACAGAAAATTAAGAGGAGAATAATTTGACTGATATAGAATATTTAAAAAAATATTTAAATTCTGATAAATTAGAAGAAGGTGTTAAAAAATTAGAAAAAGGAATTCCTGTTCAATATATCGTAGGTAATGTTGATTTTTATGGTAGTATTATTGAAGTAAATGAAAATGTTTTAATACCAAGATTTGAAACAGAAGAATTAGTTGATCAAGTAATAAAAAGATTAAAAAATAAAAATAATTTAGATATAGTTGATTTAGGAACTGGTAGTGGTTGTATCGCAATTTCTTTAGCTAAAAATTTAAATAGTAATGTTGATGCTGTAGATATTTCTAAAGAAGCTTTAGAAGTGGCTAAAAAAAATGCTATTAATAATAACGTAAATATTAATTTTTATTTAGGTGATATGTTAAATCCTTTAAATAAAAAATATGATTTAATAATAAGTAATCCACCATATATTGCTTATGATGAAGAAATTATGGATATAGTAAAAAATAATGAACCTCATCTTGCTTTATATGCTGATAATGAAGGATTATATTATTATGAACAAATATTAAAAAATGTTAAAGATTACTTAAAAAAAGATTATTTAATTGCTTTTGAAATTGGTTATAAACAAGCAAAAAAAATAGAACTTTTAGCTCATCAATATTTAGATTGTTCTGTTACAATTGAAAAAGATTTATATGGTAAGGATAGATATGTATTTATAAAAAACTCTAATTAAGAGTTTTTTTATGAATTTTAAATTGACTGAAAGGAATAAAGATGCAATTAATAATTGTATTTGCAATGATTGTATTTTATACAGTTGTTGCTTTAAAAAGTAAAAATTAAAAAACACCGAATCAGCATTGAAACGGTGTTTACCCAACTAAGAGAGTAAACACTTAACAAAAGGATATTAAGTGTATCTCTTTTTTTAATATATGAAATAATTCATATCTATATACATTTTATAACATAAAATTATTTTTGTCAACTATAAATTTATTGACATTTTAAATGAATTTATTGACATTTTAAATGAATTTTGGTTGCTTTTTTGTCTATAAATGATATAATAATATATGCAAAAAAATAAATGGAGGGATATAATGGAAGCTTGGAATAAGTTTAAAGGTGAAAAATGGAAAAATGAAATTAATGTTGAAGATTTCATTTTAAATAATTATAAAGAATATTTAGGAGATGAATCTTTTCTAGAAGGGATAACAGATAAAACAAAAAAAGTTTTAGATAAAGTTACGGATTTAACTAAAGAAGAATTAAAAAAAGGTGTTTTAGATGTTGAAACAAAAATAATTTCTGGAATAGATAATTTTGATCCAGGATATATAGATAAAGATAATGAAGTAATTGTGGGATTACAAACTGACAAACCATTAAAAAGAATTGTTAATTTATATGGTGGAATAAGAATGGCTCACAATTCTTTAGAAGCTTATGGATATAAATTAGATGAAACAATTGATAAACATTTTAAAGAATATAGAAAATCACATAATGATGGTGTTTTTGATGCTTATACTGAAGAAATTAGAAGAGCAAGAAGTGCAGGATTATTAACTGGATTACCTGATGCTTATGGTAGAGGTAGAATAATTGGTGATTATAGAAGAATTGCTCTATATGGTATTGATTATTTAATAGAAGAAAAACAAAAAGATTTAAAAAATATTACTGAAATAAATGAAAATACAATTAGATTAAGAGAAGAAGTTAGTGAACAAATCAAAGCGTTAAATGAAATTAAAAGTATGGCTTTAAAATATGGTTTTGATATTTCTAAACCTGCTACAAATGCTAAAGAAGCAACTCAATGGTTATATTTTGGTTATTTAGCTGCTATTAAAGAAAATAATGGTGCTGCTATGAGTTTAGGAAGAACTTCAACATTCTTAGATATCTATATTGAAAGAGATTTAGAAGATAAAGTAATAACTGAAAAAGAAGCTCAAGAAATAATTGATCAATTTGTTATTAAATTAAGAATTGCAAGACACTTAAGAACACCAGAATATAATGAATTATTCGCAGGTGATCCTACTTGGGTAACTGAATCATTAGGTGGAATGACATTAAATGGTAAAAGTCTAGTTACTAAAAATAGTTTTAGATATTTACATACTTTAATTAATTTAGGTTCTTCTCCTGAACCAAACTTAACAGTTTTATGGTCAAATAATTTACCAGAAAACTTTAAAAAATATTGTTCAAAAATATCTATTTTAACTGATGCCATTCAATATGAAAATGATGATGTAATGCGACCAATATATGGTGATGATTATGCTATTGCTTGCTGTGTATCAGCTATGAAAGTTGGAAAACAAATGCAATTCTTTGGAGCAAGATGTAATTTAGCTAAATCATTATTATATGCTATTAATGGTGGCATAGACGAAATGAGTGGGAAATTAGTTGTTTATGGAATGGATAAAATAACTGATGAAGTATTGGATTATGAAAAAACTAAAAATGCTTACTATAAAATGCTAGAGAAAATTGCTAAAACATATGTAGATGCCATGAACATAATTCACTATATGCATGATAAATATGCTTATGAAAAAGCTCAAATGGCTTTACATGACACTAACGTTGAACGTTTGATGGCGTTTGGAGTAGCAGGATTATCAGTTGCTACAGATTCTTTATCAGCAATTAAATATGCTAAAGTAAAACCAATTAGAAATGAAGAAGGAATTGCTGTGGATTTTGAAATCGAAGGTGATTATCCTAAATATGGTAATGATGATGATAGAGTAGATAGTATTGCTGTGGATATTGTAAAAACATTTATTAAAGAATTAGAAAAGCATCCACTATATAAAAATGCTAAACACACATTATCAGTATTAACTATTACTTCTAATGTAGTTTATGGTAAGAAAACAGGCTCTACACCTGATGGAAGAAAAAAAGGAGTTCCTTTTGCACCTGGTGCCAACCCAATGCATGGTAGAGATAGTAGTGGGGCTTTAGCTTCATTAAACTCTGTTGCTAAAATACCTTATAAAGATGTATGTCAAGATGGGATTTCTAATACATTCTCTATTATTCCAAATGCTTTAGGTCATACAGAAGAAGAAAGAATTAAAAATTTAGTTAATATTTTAGATGGTTACTTTAAACAAGGAGCTCATCATTTAAATGTTAATGTTTTAAATAGAGAACAATTAATAGATGCAATGGAACATCCTGATGATTATCCTAATTTAACAATAAGAGTATCAGGCTATGCTGTTCATTTTAATAGATTAAGTAGAGAACAGCAATTAGAAGTTATCAGTAGAACATTCCATGAAGGTGTTTAATGGAAGGATATATTAATTCAATCGAAACTATGGGATTAGTAGATGGTCCTGGTATAAGATTTGTCGTTTTTATGCAAGGATGTAAATTAAGATGTTTATTTTGTCATAATCCTGAAACATGGAAACAAAATGAAGGTTTAAAAATAACAACCGATGAATTAATAAAAAGAATATTAAAATATAAAAATTATTTTGGTAGTGAAGGAGGGGTGACCTTTTCTGGTGGTGAACCTCTTCTTCAAACTGATTTTTTGATAGAAATCTTAAAAAAGTGTAAACAATTTGGAATAAATACTTGTTTAGATACTGCTGGTGTTGGTGGAACTAAAAATGAAGAAGTATTAAAATATGTAGATTTAGTTATGATGGATATTAAAGCTATTGAAGAAGATAAATATACAATAATGACTGGACAAAAAATAGAAGAATCAATTAATTTTTTAGATTTGTGCCAAAAATTAAACAAAAGACTGTGGATAAGACAGGTTATTGTTCCAGGTATTAATGATAATGAAGAATATGTTAAAAATTTAAAACGCTTTTTAAACAAATACAATATTGAAAAAGTAGAGTTTTTACCTTATACAACAATTGGTGTTCCAAAATATGAAAAATTGAATATTAATTATCGATTAAAAGATACTGAGCCTATGGATAAAGAAAAATGTCAAGAATTATACAAATTATATGAAACATTATAATTTGTTTCATTGCCCTATGGCCAAGCGGTAAGGCAGCGGACTCTGACTCCGTAATCATTAGTTCGAATCTAATTAGGGCAGCCAAAATGCATTTAAGTTGAATTTTCAACTTTTTTTCTTTTGGTCTTGAAATAATGAAGAAAATATTATATAATTTATTTAGAATAAAGGGTGAGGCAAAATGATTCTAAGAAAACCTTATGCATTCTTTATAAAACATTTCAAACTAATACATGTTATTTTAGCTTGTTTAGTTTTTTATTCAATTTATAAAACAAAATTAGTTTTAGATTTTTTTAATGAATATAGTTCAATAATAATTGATGTAAGTGGTCAAGATTTAGTAACACCTTTGATTCCGTTTATTTTTCAATTAATGCCATTTTTAATATTGATTGGTTGTATTACTATTTTAATAGTAATGATTGTAAAACAAAAACCTTGCATATATTATTTAATAACAATTGGTGTGTATATATATACCTTTATAATTATTCAGATAACTAAATCTACTTTATATGATTTATCTATTAATTTACTTCCAACCCAACAAATATTGTTGATTAGGGATTTAATATTTGTTTCGTTTATTGCTCAAATTATAAGTTCAATTATGATTGTAGTAAGAGCTACTGGATTTGATGTAAAAAAATTTGATTTTAAAACAGATTTAAAAGAATTAGAAATAGAAGAAAAAGATAGAGAAGAAGTAGAAGTACAAATAAATTTTGATAGTAACAAACTAGTTAGACAAATAAGAAAAAAAATAAGATTTTTAAAGTATGCATATAAAGAGAACCGATTATTATTTAATTTAGTTATATCATTTAGTTCAATAATTTTAGTATCTTTATTAATGTTTTTAATATTTGGTGGCCAGAAAATAATTAATCAAAATGAATATTTTTCGGGTAACAATATTAGCATGAAAATAACGGATAGTTATATTGTTAATACCGATTACAAAGGAAATGTTTTAAATGAAGATTATTATTATTTATTATTAAATATTGAAGCTAAAAGTAATTATAGTGAACAATCATTAGATTTTGCTACATTAAAAATTTTAATCGATAATTATATTTATACACCAACCATTGAAAATAGAGATAGTTTTTTTGATTTTGGTACTGTATATAATGAAGAAAAAATTGGCACAAATTATGAAGAAAAGGTTTTGTTATATAAAATACCAAAAGAACTGATAAACAAAGACATTTATTTTTCGTTCGTGGATAAAAATAACAAAGATGATAAAGGCAATTTTAAAAATGTGAAAGTAAAAATAGATTATGAAAATTTGATTGGAATTGATTCAATTAATACAGCTACATTAAATAATACTTTGCAATTAACTGATAGTATTTTAAAAGATTATAAAATTGTAATAAATGCTTATGATATCCAAAAAAAATATAAATTAAGTTATAATTTATGTGTATCTAATAATTGTTACCCATCTTATGAATACTTAGTTCCTACTATAAATACAAATGAAAATAAAGCAATTTTAAAAATAATGGGTTCGATAGAGATGAATCCTAAAATAGATGGAGTTAATAATTTGTATGATTTTATCAATAAATTTGGTAAATTGTATTATACGATTGATGGTGTGAAGAAAGTTCAAAATATAAGTTTTAGCCAATTAAAAAGTAAAAAGGTGCAACAAAATAATATATATTATATTGAAGTTGTAGGAGAGCTAGAAAAAGCAATTCATATTTCTTTAATGTTTACAATAAGAAATAAAAATTATGAATATATTTTAAAATAATATTTGAACATTATATTATTTTATGTTATAATTAAATAATGGAGGAGTAAGAATGAAGAAAATAATTTTTATATTTATCTTGATGTTACTTGTTCCAATTACTAAGGTGAAGGGATTTTATTGTACTTATACTGAAATTGCTCAATGGAAAAAAATAGCTTCTAACGTAAATTATTTTTATGAATATCATGAAAATAATGGACAAGTCACCTTTGATATTACTTTGGTTAATTTGAATAAAGATATTTATTTTGTTGATTCCACAACAGAAAAAAAGCACGAATTTACTAAAGGTGAAATTAAATTAACTGGTTATAATAGTGGTGATACAGTGATATATACTTTTTATCCAGTAAATGAATATTGTCAAGATGAACCATTGTATACTATGAGAATAAATTTACCTACATACAATCAATATTATGGTGATAAAATATGTTTAGGAATTGAAAATTATAGTTTATGCCAAAAATGGTCGGGTCATAATTTAACATATGAGCAATTTGTGAAAAAAGTTGAACAATATAAAGAAAGTTTAAAAAAAGAAGAAACCGATGATGAAAAAGAAGACACAAATAGTACATTGAATTATATTATTGAATTTTTAATTAACTATTATTATATATTTATTATCGGCTTTGCTCTAATTTTTATAATTATATATATTGTAAGAAAAAAAGATAATATTTATTCATAGGAGGTGTTAAGTTGAAAGAGTCATACTGGGGAGCGATGATCGTCGCTTTTGGTATTTTTGCAATTTTTTTCATTTTCTTTTTTCAATCAGTTACTAATACCAGTGAACATAATTATCATTTATTAAAAGAAACGACAGAAGCTGCTATGTATGATGCTTTGGATTTGGCGGCATATAGAAAGTATGGAACTATTAGAATTGATCGAGAAAAATTTGCTGAAAATTTTTTAAGAAGATTTGCAGAAAGTGCATTATTATCTAATACTTATAAAGTGGAAATATTTGATATCAATGAAGAGCCACCTAAAGTGAGTATAAGAGTCAGTAGTTTAGAGTCAACTAATGTGACTGGTGAAATTTTGGAATTTGATATTCAGGAGTCGCTTGATGCTATATTAGAAACTCCTGATGTTGAAGAATAAGGAAGGGATGAATTTATGAGTAATATTTTAGTTTCATTAAAAAGATTTTTTACTAATAAAAATACTGTTACAGTATTAGGCGTTATTGCAATATTAGCATTATTATATTATGGTTATAGTAAAACGATTGAAAATCAGGTAAGGCCAACAAGAATACCAGTTGCAAGTACTACTATACAACCTAGAACTTTAATTACAGATGATATGATTAATTATATAGAGGTTCCTGCAGCTTGGGTTAACGGAAATGTAATAAAAAATTCCAATTCTATAATTGGCAAATATACTGCAGTTAATACAGTTGTTCCTGCGGGAAGTATGTTTTATAGTGATGTATTAACAACAAAAGAGAATTTGCCAGACTCTGCTTTTACTGATGTTAAGGATGGTGAAAGACCATATGCATTAGCTGTTTCTACTTCAACTACTTATGGTAACTCAATTTTTCCAGGAAATGTTATTGACGTTTTTATGAAAGCGACAGACGAAAATGGTAAAATTATGGTCGGTAGACTATTAGCTCAAGTAGAAGTATTAGCAGTTAAAGATAGTTCTGGTAATAATGTTTTTGAGGATACATCTCAAACTAGAACACCAGCAACTTTATTATTTGGTGTGCCAGATGATGTATATATTTTATTAAAATCTGCTGAATATTTAAAATCAGAAGGTGTAGAATTATTCCCTGTACCTTATGGTGGAACTTCACCAATTGAAGGTGATTTAACAGTTGATCGTGAAGAATTAGTTGCATTTATAGAAAGTCATACTAATTTACTTCCAACTGAAGATAATAATCAAAATAATTCTGAAAATAACCCTGATATAAACACAGAAATTGGTAATCAATAATGCAAGATAGTTTATTTTCTCAAATTGATTTTGGACCACTATTAGAGTACTTAAATAACGATGACATAACAGATATATCTTATAGTAATGGCGGTCAAATTTGGTTAAAAACTTTATCTCAGGGAATATTTAGAATTGAAAATCCAAATATAAATAATGCTATGATGGAAAGATTGGCTTTTCAATGTTCAAACGTTATGGGTAAATCTTTTAATGCGGCACATCCGTTTTTGGATTCTGAAAGTGCAGAATTACGTATGAACTTTGTTCATGATTCGATTGCTACTAATGGAATTGCTTGTGTTATAAGAAAGACACCGGCAAAAATAAGATTGGAAAAAGATAAAATCATCGCTGAAAAATACATAACATTAGATGTTCATGATTTTTTAGTACAATGTGTTTTAGCTCATTGTAATATTATAGTGTGTGGTGAAACTGGTTCAGGTAAAACAGAATTTGTAAAATACTTAGCTTCTAAAACAAAAGAAAATGAAAAGATTATTTCTATTGAGGATACTTTAGAATTGCATTTAGATAGAATTTTCCCACATCGTGATATAGTTGCTATGAAAACTAATAATATTGCTTCTTATAGTGATGTATTAGTAACTTGTATGAGACAAAATCCTAAATGGATTTTATTATCCGAAGTTCGTAGCGCTGAAGCTGTTATGGCTGTTCGTAACTCTATTTCATCTGGACATTATATTTTATCAACTATTCATGCCGATAAAGCAGCATCTATTCCTAATCGTATGTATAGTTTATTAGAAACAAATCAAGAAATTGACCAATTTTTGAAATCTATTTATAGATATGTACAATTAGGCGTGCTAATTCGTGGTCGTCAAGATAAAGAAACAAAAAGATTTATACGTGAAGTTGCAGAGGTTACTGAATTCTATGTAACAGAAGATAATGAAGCCAAGTATAATACAATTTATAGAAAAACACCTGAAGGACAAATATATAGAAAAAATCCAAGCAAATATTTGGTCGAATATATTGAAGGTCAAGGAGTTTCATTGCCTGCTGGTTTTATTAATCCTTTATATAATAAAACAGATAAAAATGAAAACGTTAATAATGGGAATAACATTTCTTCAAATTTGACTCAGCCTAATGTTATTACTCAAAAGATTGAGCCAAATAATATTGTAAATAATAATTTTAATTCTACTTCAATTGCTAATTAATGGAGGTGTGAAATGACTGGTACTATTTTCGTAATAATTTCAATAATTATTTTATTCATTTTTGTGTATAGAATAAATCGTGGCGAAAGTGTATATAAATATGTTTTAACTAAAACTAGTGATATTTATGAAAAATATGCTCCTTATTCTTTTAAAATAGTAAGAGAAAAAGTAAAAGAATTAGGTCAAGAATTTACACCTAGACAATATTTTATCCAAATCGCTATATTTTCGGTTGGTGCAGCAGTTATATCGTATTTATATTTTTATAGTTTAATATGGTGTATTGTTTATATTATAGCTGCCATTTCAATTATTCCTTATCTTTCATATTTAAGATGTAAAAGATTATATAGTGAATTTATTTTTGAACAAGTTCAAGTTTATACCACTAATACAATCATGGAATTTGCTACAACGCAAAGCTTCGTAAAGTCTTTAGAAGGTGTTTATGAATCAGGAGTATTAGAAGATCCTGTAAAGAGCGATGTTAAAACTATGATTGACATGGCATATAGAAATGGTACAATTACAGAATCAATTGATTTCATGAATGAAAAATATGATTATTATATCGTAAGAAATATGCATCAATTGTTTTATCAAATAACTAACGAAGGAGCAAGAGATGCATCAGGATCACTTGAAAATATGTCACAAGATATAGATATGCTTGTTGAAGGAGTATATCGTGATAGAATTGATCGTGCAATATTTCATAAAAAGTTTTTGCAATTTGGCTTTGTTTTGTATTTAATGATAATGTTAGTTCAGTTTTTATTGGGGACAGAAACTTACTTAGAAATGTTGCAGGATTGGTATGTTCAACTCTTGTTACATGCAATAGTAATTATAAATACATATTTTCTTTTATCTGGAGAAAAGTTTTATAATGAGAATGTGGGGGCTGAATAATGATATTTTTATTAATTGCAGTTATAGTATTTTTTATAGCTATATATAATAAAGTAATTGAACCAGATAAATTTATCAATGAAACACAGCCACTTTTTAAATTTTTAATTGAATCAGATTATGAATTTTTATTAAAAATAAGATATGGTTCTGATGTAAATATGAGTAAAAAATTTGGAGAAAGAGTAAGAAACGGATTAATTGTTATGGTATTTATGATTTTTCTTTTCTTTTCCAATCTTCAATTTACATATGTATTATTTGCTATAATAGCTGGGTTTGTAACTTTTAAACAACCTTATACATCATTACGAGCTTATTATAAAAAAAATTTACATCATATAAATTTAATGTTGCCTTATTATTTAAAAAGTTTAGAAATTTTGGTTCAGCATTATACTGTGCCTGTTGCATTATCTAGATCTATTGATCAAGCTCCAGATATATTCAAATCTGGTCTTCGTGATTTGGTTGCCAAAATTGAAGCTGGTGATATGTCAGTTGATCCTTATATGGATTTTGCAAAAAGTTATCCAGTTAGGGATTCTATGCGCATGATGCGTTTATTATATAGATTAAGTCTTGGAAATCAAGACAGAAAGCAAGAACAATTAATGATGTTTTCTAGAACAGTATCTAATTTACAAAACAAATCTCGTGAACAAAAGTATACTGAAAGATTAGAGGCCATGGAAAAAAGAACTATGGTAATGTTATTTACAACTGGTGGTGGTATTATGTTATTGATGTTTTTATCAATGATAATGATGATGAATTATTAAAAAAAATGAAAAAAAATTTAGAAATGTGTTATAATATATATAAGTAAGGTGGTGAAATAATGAAAGAAGCTGCTGGAGAAGCAAATATGACAGTTATTACTATTATTTTAATTGGTGTAATTGCAGCTGTAGCTATTCCTCTTATAACAGGATTAATGAGCAATACTCAAGCCAGAGCTTGTTGTAATGAAGCTGGTGGCATTTGGAAAGGTGGAGCGTGTGATTCTTCTGTAAGTACTTATGACGCAAATTCTTATAACAATTGTATGAGTTCTACAGGTGGAACAACGACACCATAATTATATAAAATTATAAAGTATTGTATATTATACTTTTAAGAGCTGATTTCAGCTCTTTTTTAATCTTTATATCAAATATATAAAATAAAATTAACAAAAAAATTTTTACATGTTATAATATATATAAGGAAGAGGTAAAAATGAAAAAAATATGTATAGGAGATAAAATTCAAATTCAATGTTATAAGCATAATGGTAAAATACATCGTTCTTGGGATGAAGCTATAGTTTTAGATATAAAAAAAGATTATATAGTATTTGGGAATAACAAAACATTAGTAACTGAGTCTCAAGGAACCTGGTGGAGAACTAAAGAACCAGCAATAATGTATTTTTTTAAAGATAGGTGGTTTAATATAATTGCACAGTTAAAAAAAGATGGATTATATTATTATTGTAATATTGCGAGTCCTTTTATAATAGAAGAAAATACAATTAAATATATTGATTATGATCTTGATTTGCGAATTTTTCCAACCGGTGAATTTAAAATATTAGATAAATTAGAATATAATTATCATAAAAAAATAATGAACTATGATGCAAATCTTGATAAAGTAATAAATTATGGATTAGATGAATTAATAAATTTATATAAATCAAAAGGTTTAATGTTTAATGCAAATTTTAATCATGAATATTGTAATTTATATTTTGAGTTGAAAAATCAAAAATAAGTGAGTAATTTTTTTTATTTAATTGAATATAATAAAAATGAAAAAAAAGTATTGACATATGAAAACTAATTTGATATATTATAGTGGCTTTTGAAAAAAGCGTTCACAAATAATAAAATATCAATTATGTTTACATTTTAAAAAAAATATAAAAAAAGTATTGACTTATTTAAATTAATTTGATATATTATAGTGGCTTTTGAAAAAAGCGGTCGCAAATAATAAAATATCAATTATGTTTACAATTTTTAAAAAAAATGAAAAAAAAGTATTGACTTGTTTAAATTAATCTGATATATTATTAATGCGCAACGAAAAAAGCGGAATGATCTTTGAAAACTGAGCAAAATGTCAATTCATAATTAGTCAGGATAAAAAACTAATTTAACAAAAAATTATTTTTTTTTGGAGAGTTTGATCCTGGCTCAGGATGAACGCTGGCGGCATGCCT
>CALVSQ010000032.1 GCA_944359085.1 uncultured Bacilli bacterium
GTTTTATCTCGCATATTTATTATACAACATTTTTTAAAAAAAGAAAAGACCATTGACTTTGTCAACAGTCTGACTAATCTAATTGATTAGTCTTTTATATACTCTTTTATTGTATTAAAATCATTTAAAGATGCTTCATATATACCATTGTTAGTTTGTTCTAAATAACATTTATCATCTTTTGTATAGATATAGATTCCAATATTATTATTTTCATTATCAGTAAAAATAATATCAAATAATTCATTAGGGTTTTCAGGATTTTTACTTACACTTTTTTTAGTTGTTGTACGATTATAAAAAACATTATATATATTTTTTATATCTTCTTTGTCAGTAATTTCTATTACATTATCATTTTGTGACATTGTATTAATTACTACTTTTGTAATATTATTTAAATTAGGAATATTTATTATATATTCTTTTTTAACATCATCATTCATTAATTCACTTTGTACAAATTTGATATATTTAGAATCAACTATTTTTTCTTTAAACTCATTTTGTTTTTCAATACTATTATTTGATAATCCTACTACAACATTTTTGTTTTCATAATCAACATAATTAAAAATTAAATTATCATATTGATTATTAGATAAATAAATAATAATATCATTATTTATCGCATCTAATTCTTCATTAGAGACCCTATTATTACCACATCCTACTAATAATAAACATAAAATAACTAATAAAAGTTTTTTCATATATTCACCTACTATTTATGAATATATTTTAACATATTTATTCATAATTATCTATAGTTATTTATATTTTTTTATAATCAAATACAATATTACCATTTTTAAAAGCAAAATCGTAACACAATTTTAAATCCTATTGTGAAAGAATTTAGTATTCATTTCAAGTATCACTTGGTACTATATCGTATATTATTAAAATTGTTAAATTTAAATTATAGGCCTAAACTAAATAACCATTTTTGAATATAATAATGAGAAAGGAGTTTAGATAATGAGTATCCTAACAATTAAAAATTTAAGTAAAATATATCATACTAAAACTTCTGAAACAAAGGCCATTGATAATTTTTCCTTTGAATTAAATGAAAATGAATTTGTAGCAATTGTAGGACCTAGTGGCTGTGGTAAAAGTACTATTTTAAATATCTTAGCTAATTTAGATAACAAATCAGATGGAGAAATAATAATTAATGATAATATCAAATTAGGTTATATGCTGCAACAAGACGCTTTATTTAATTGGAAAACAGTATTAGAAAATTGTTCATTAGGTTTAGAAATAAATAATTTAAATAACAAAGATTATGTTTTAAAATTATTAAATACTTACGGTTTAAAAGATTTTATCAATAGTTATCCTAACAATTTATCAGGTGGTATGCGACAAAGAGTAGTATGAATACAGTATAGACACAGGTAATAATTAAGCGAAGTTACTTATAACCCTTATAATTAAAGGAAAAGAGGTAAAATATGTTGTTAGATAATAATACAAAAAAGGTCATAAATTTAATAAACAATTTTGATAATTTAAACAATATTGATAAATTAAGATTAAGTATTTATATATTAGAAAACAAGAATTTTAATATTAATTTTAATACTAGAGATATAATCATTCTTTTAAAGGAAGTTTTATCTAATTTAGATTCTAATTATGGAAAAACTATTATTAATTTTAGCGGATATAAACATTTATTGTTTTTTTCAGCCAAGTATTTAGAATTAAGTAATTTAGAAAAGAAAAATTTTACTGTGGAAATGTTGTTTAATATTTATGAAATTGATTTTAATGATGAAACTATTAACAATAAAATAAATAATTATTTATTAATATATGATTATTGTTATGCTGTATTAAATAGATAAATAAACCCCAATGGTTCAATACACCATTGAGGTTTTTTTATTTAAATTTTTATTAAGTATCAAGCACTTTTATCAATTATTTCATAGCCCATTTTTTCATATGTTTTCTTTCTTTTCAAAAACATATTTCTTGTTTGCAAAAAATTATCATCAATATAATCATATACAATTATTTCTTTTTTAGTTTCATTTGTTCTATGTAATCTTCCAGTATATTGTATAATCCTATTAATTCCTGATATCGGCATAGTCAAAAATAAAACTTCTAAACTAGAATCATCAAACCCTTCACCAATGCAAGAACTTGTAGCAATAATAATTTTATTCTCTTTATTTAATGTTAAATTGGAATTTAATTCATCATATTTTTTTAATTGTTTTTTTCCCATTCCACCACGATAAATAAATATATTTTTTGTTAATTTTGATAACCTTTCACTTAAATATTCTAAATGTTCAATTCTTTCTGTTAAAACCAAAATGTTTTTTCCACTATTAAATTCTTGTTCAATATCATTTATAACTTTATCATTTCTAATCACATCTTTAGATATAAAATTATATATTTCATTAAGGGAATAATCATTTATATTTTTATTCACAAAATTTAGATGTATTTTTTGAGAATATACTTTCATAGCAAGATTTAAATTTTTGTTAAATTCTTTTAAATCTATTTTATATCTAATATTACCACACTGCATTTTAATTATTGGCGTATGTCCATTTTCTTTTTCAGGAGTAGCCGACACACCGTAAACATATTTAGCATTTACTTTATTAAGAGCACTTTCATATGTATATGCAGAAGAATGATGACACTCATCTATAATAATCATTCCATAATTTTTAACAATATCATTAAATTTTCCATTATTATAAATAGTTTTAATACTTGCTATATCTATTCTATTAGTTATAATGTTTTTGCCACCACCAATTTGCCCAATCTTGTCTATATTTAAAAAGAATTTTAATTTTTCTTCCCATTGTTTAAGTAATTGTAAAGAAAAAACTATAATTAATGTATTTACATTTCTTTCGGCTATTAACTTACAACAAGTAACAGTCTTACCAAAGCCTGTGGGAGCTTCTAATATTCCAGTTTCATATTTAAGCAATTCTCTAAGTGCATCAGTTTGTTCACTTCTTAAAATTCCATTAAATTTTACATTTAATTTTTCACCGCTATTACGCATATCTTTGATACTTATTTTTATATTATTTTCTTTGCACAAAGCATCTAGATATTCTAAATTACCTCTTGGTAATTTAATATACTTTTCATCCTCTTTACTACAATCAATTACCATAGGAATATTATATACTGACATTCTATTTCTTTGTTTCATATAAAATACAGGATTAGCAAATGATGCTAACCTTTTAAAAGCATTTTTTACACTTGCACTTAAATTTGCTTTATCAATATAAATCATATCACTAAGTAAAACATCAATTTTAGATGGAAAGTTAAAGTTGTTCTTTTGTTTATCCTTAACTTCTTCTTCTTTATCAAACCCTTGATGACCAATATCAACTGTATTAGAAGAAAGTATTCGAATTATACTAAGCACATCTTCTTCATTCATTTTTATAACACTTGATAAATAATCATACTGATCATTATAAGGAATAAAATTTCTATCCACAAAAACGCTATTACCATACTTTGATGGTTCTGTTTGAAAAGGCAAAACAATTAAATTACCATAACCACCTTTAGGCAAAAAATCCTGATTAGGAAACATTCTATCAAAGGATTCTATTTTTAAACTATCTCTTAATTCCATTGTTTTTGATAAAAGTAAACTCCCTAATTTTCTAGCGGTTATTGCTTTTATTTTATTTTCAAAAAATATCCACAAATGAAATCCTTTTCCTGATCTACTTCTTTCAATAGCAATAGGGACATCATATTCATCACAAACTTTAGCAAATGCCAAAACATCATCTTTTATTTGATTAA
The DNA here is from genome assembly GCA_944359085.1 of uncultured Bacilli bacterium. Classification (GTDB taxonomy): domain Bacteria; phylum Bacillota_I; class Bacilli_A; order RF39; family UBA660; genus Faecisoma. Next base: position 3,829 of record CALVSQ010000032.1, read on the forward strand.
TAGAATTCTTATCATCAAAATCAAAAGCTAAAAAATAACATGTTTCATCAGGTAACATTGTATACATACCAATTGTTTTATCATTAAATATATGATTTTCTATTACTAAATTAGTTATTTCCTCATCTACCCAATATGGACAATCTTTACATTTTTTACGCATAGTTTTATAACAAATTGACTTATTCCATTCATTTTTACATTTTGGAATATAATATTTTTTATTAGTATCTTGTTTATCAATTGATAAGTATGGATAGACATCATCTCTTCCTCTAAAATATTCCATAAAAATTTTTATTTTTTCATCTTTAGTGTAATTGTGTTTTATAATATTTAATTCATTGTATTTACTTTTTAAATCTCTTATCTCTTTCTCTAGTTTACTAATTTCCAATTCTTTTTTACTTATTAATGCAAGAATATCATCACTAATCATTTTATACCTCTACTAATTCCAAAGATGTTAAAAATTCTATAATAATAGTTATTACATTTTCTACAGGTAACTCTGTCCAATTATTTTTAGCCATATTAAGCATCGATTTAAATTTATTGTTTGATAAAATATTATTTAAATTATTTTTTATTTCTGATAAATTATTTTCATCAATTAAACTGTCTTTGAAAACAAATTTATCTAAATAATTAATAAATCTTATTTTATCAAAATTATTAGTATTTATTAAATAATAAATATCAAACACATCCTTGTATCTAGTTGATGTTATTCCAAATTTTAATAATGACTTAATTTTTTCTACACATATTTGTTCTTTAGAATTAGCAAGTAAGGTAACATTTAGAGTATTTAATCCTAAATCAAAACACAATTCATCTTGTTTTATATCCATATCTTTGTGCACTCCAATATCCAATTTTGTTGAAAAAACATTTCCATAATTATCAGATATTTCTATGAATACCCTTTTACCATCATAATCTTGATGATGAAGCTTTTTTATTGGTGCAGTTACCTTTATTTTAATATCATTATCATTTAATTTTTTAATAAATTCTAATATAGAAAAATTTTCTAAAGAATACCTAATAAAATCTATATCCAAATCTTGAGTTGCTCGTCTTTTATCTTTAGAAATAGCCATCATTACAACTCCACCTTTTATTGTTACATTTCTATTAAAATTAGAGTCGCTTATTTTAGCTAAAATAACATCTTGACATACTCTTGAAATAGCTAAAAGGCGTGAATAACCATTATTTAAATAACTATTAACCAATTTATTTAAATCCATTAAAACACCTCTTTCATAATAACATCATATAAATAGTCTTCAATTGAAAATTTACTAATATATTCTGCTATTTTTGTTGTGCTCAACGTTTCTCTTATTTCTCTATAGTTATTTATTATTTCTTTATAATAATCAAAGCCTAAATTTTTTCTGTTTCTTATTAATTCTATTAACATTCTTTCTTTATCATATATTGGAATATTAATATTGTTTACTTTTAAAGTTGATTTTCCTATTTCAAATAAATTATCTTGATAATATACAACTTTAATTCTATTATCATTTATCTTAGTACTATCTCTTCTTAATGCAAGATACTCTTTATCAGGAATGACATCAGTTAAATTATGATAATAAAATGCACTTTCCATTGTAAATATAGCATTAGGATATTTTTTTGTTAATATTTCTAGATAATTAATATTATTATTATCACTATAAATACCTTTTTCAATTTTAAATATTTTTCCTTCTTCTATAAGTTTTTTTATTTTATAATCACTTTTATATTGTTGTATTAAATCTTTATATAGTAATATCATAATAATCACCTCAATATAATTTTAAACTAAAATACCACATTAGTCAATCAAATGTGGTATTTTAGTTTAAAATTATATTCCTTTTTTAATTCTTCTAATATTTCATATACTACTGGACAAATACTTGCATTTGAAACAATACTATACAAACTAAACAATCTTTCTTCTTTATTAGTATATGGATATTCTTTGCAAGTTATAGGTAAACATTTATTTATTTTGCAATTATTATTTTCATCTAAAAATTTACATTTGCATCCTTTAAATGAAAAATTGTTATAATTTTGAATTAAATTTTCTTTTATAAATTTTTCTTTGTTCAAATTCAAATAATTGCATATATTATCTAGTTCATACTCATCGATACTTATACCCAGTTTTTTACAGCAGTTTCTACATTTCTTACAATCATATATTTTAAAATATTTTTCATGTAATCTTTTAAATTGTTGATCCAATTTTTCTTCATCAGCATGAGTTTTTAAATAACTTCTAAATCTATAATTCTCTTTTTCTTTTTTGTTTGCTAGCATTTCTAATTCTTCAATATTAATCATTTATAATACCTCCTACATATATTTATTTAATTCACGTCTAAACGCCGAATGCCTCGAATATTTTTTATAATAATAGTTTATAAAATCATCCTTATTTTGAATGTCGTTTGATTCTAATACTTCATTTAATGCAACTACTAAAATTGCCGCTTTAAAATATGATTTTCTATGACCATTACTTACTATAGCATCAACCCTTTTATCAATAATATCTTTCAACCAATCAATATATTTACTTTTATCAAATATTTTAAATTGAACTTTCCATTTTTCAAAAACTATAGAATAATCTTCATCCAAAAATAGTGTATTATCTTTAAAACCTAACTTATTAAAAGTTTGAGTCAAAATATTATTATAAACTTTAGAATCAATATTTTTATTAAAATATAATAACCACAAATAAATTGCATATTGTATAAATGAACCACTCCAGCCAAGAGAGTTTTTTACCTTTAAACATTCTTTAAAAAAATCTTCAAAATTACCCGTAAAAAATTTAAGATAATTATAATTTTCTTTAGTAATCGTATTTCTCTCTAATTCCGTTATTTTAAAATTTCTATTTTCATTAGTAATACATATATATTCATTTATTTCTTTTTCATATTTTTTTAAATATCCATTATTTATTATTCTAAACAAATTAGGAATGTCTGTTTGAGATTTAAAAGCTTCTATTATATATTTTTCTTTATTTTTATTGTCATATTTAGCTAAATAAAGTGATATATCATTTCTTATTATTAAATCTTTATCTAATTTTGGAAACACTTTATTACCAATTTCTATTATTTCATTTATTTTATTATTGTTTAGCAAAAAATTAAATATATCTATATAAATTTTAGGATGATTTTCTAATATTTTATCTATATATTTCTCATAATTATTATAATTATTATATTCAAAAGCTTCTTTAAGTAATCTATATTCTATTTCACCTGATTTTGTTAACAATAAAATAATCCAATTATGCGAAAATTTATCTATATCCATTAAAACTTCGGTACCTAATTTAAAAGAATTTTCAATAGATATATTTTTAAAGTTATCATTTTTAAAATATTCATATATATCTTTAGCTCTATCACTTTCACTAGTGCACTGATAAGTTGTATAAATAGCATATAGACATAATATATTTACATTTATATCAACCAAATGATTTTCTTCTAACTCATGAAGAGAAATTTCAAAATCAACCCCTCCATCATCATCTAAAACTTGATAATTAGTATATAATATTTTGTCAATTAATTCTTTTGCATATCTATATTGCTTTTTGTTGATTAAATCTACAGCAAACAAAGTTGCTTCTTTAATTAAAATTCCTATATCATCATCATCGATATATTCCCATAACCAATCTCCACCCCAAGGATTATAATATTCTCCATAATCTTCATATCCAGTAGCATGAAAATATAATTCAAAATCATTTATTTGTTTAAATTTTTCATTATATTTTTTTAATTTTTCTTTTATTTCTTTTTCATTTATTACATCTATTTCTTTATTAAATATATTAAGTATCTCTTCATATTTTGTTTCAGGGATTTTTCTTATTACATTCATTGTAATAACTTTTAATTGTTCTAAATCCATATTTTCTATATTTTTATTAAACTCATTATAAAATTCATTACTTCTCATACAACACCTCAACATTAAATACCTACTAATAATAGTATACTAAATAATTTTATTATTTTATTAAAAAGTATATTAAGTTCTGTAGTATGAATGTTATATAGACACAGGTAATAATTATGTAAAGTTGCTTATAACCCTTATAAATAAAGGAAAAGAGGTAAAATATGTTATTAGATAATAATACAAAAAAGGTAATAAATTTAACAAATAATTTTGATAATTTAAACAATATTGATAAGTTAAGATTAAGTATTTATATATTAGAAAATAAGAATTTTACTGTAAATTTTAACACCAGAGATATAATTATTCTTCTAAAAAAAGTTTTATCTAAATTAGATTCTAATTGTGGAAAATATATTATTAATTTTAGTAAATATAAACATTTATTATTTTTTTCAGCCAAGTATTTAGAATTAAGTAATTTAGAAAAGAAAAAGTTTACTGTAGAAATGTTGTTTAATATTTATGAAACTGATTTTAATGATGAAATAATTAACAATAAAATAAATAATTATTTATTAATATATGATTATTGTTATTCTCTATTTGAATTAACCACATCTATAATAATTGTCTAAAATTATTATGTTAAAGATAATTTTTTGAAAATTCGTATGTAGAAAATTTTACATATTATTTTAGAAAAATTCAAAATAAACATATTGATATTATCAAAAGATTTATTCTTTTAAAATTAATTAGATTTTAATAACTGCATAATATATTAAACATAAAAATTCAAACTTTAATTTTTTAAAACTTTTAACTATTTTTTTTAAATCGTGATAATAAAATGATTTATTTATCAATTAATATACTATTATATATTTTATTATATAAATTATAACTATTGCTATGTTTAATATGACCTTTGAAACTATTAAAACTTAATAAATATTTTTTATAATTTAAGTTATTATTTCTATATAACTTGTTCCATTTAATTACCTTTCTTTTTATTTTTTTAATACAACGTTTTCTTATTTTAATATAATTTTCGTGGATAATATATCCACAAAAATCAATACCATATTCACTTTTAAAATATCTTGTTTTATTATTTAATTTTAAATTTAAATTATTTAAAAAATTCGTTATTTTATCTAATATAAACTTACATTCTTCTTTACTTTTTAATAATAAAACAAAATCATCCATGAAACGGCAATAATATTTTATTTTTAAATCATATTTAATGTAACAATCAAATTCATGTAATAGTATATTTGCATAATACTGAGAAGTATAATTTCCAATTGGTATAGATACTTTATTATTATCATCATATATAAATATTTTAGTCAAATTTAATATTTTTTTATCCTTAATATATTTTTTTAAAATATTATATAAAATATCCTTATCAATACTATAAAAAAATTTTTTTATATCACATTTTAATACATAATATTCTACATATAATTTATTCATATTTCTCATATACATTTGCAGTTTTTTTATTGCTTTATGAGTACCTTTGTTATTAATACAAGCATATGAATCACATATGAATCTTTTAACAAAAAAAGGTTTAATAAATTCTTCAACATACCACTGTTGAACAATCCGATCTTTATAAGGTAAAGCTTTAATCAATCGTTCTTTAGGTTCATATATAGTAAATGTTCTATAAGTGCCTAATTTATATTTATTATTTTTTAATTCATAATATAAATTCATAATGTTAATTTCTAAGTTAGTTTCAAAAAGTAATACCTCACTCTTATTAGTTTTCCCTTTTTTAGCTCTTTCATGAGCTTCTAATAATTTTATAAATGTTAATTTTTCATCAAAACAATTTTTTATGCTTTTAGACATTTAAACCAACCCAATAATAAATTATTTATATTAGTAACTTTTTTAACCCAGGCAGTATAATTATTATTATTTATATATTTATTTTTTTTTGAAACTCTAATTAAGACACATAAAACTTTTAAATTAACATCCAATTTATTCAAATAAATATATTTGTTTTTTTTATTATAATCTTTATAAGCTAAAATTACATATTTTAATCCCTCATATATATTATTTTTAATATGTGATACCAGGCAAAATCTTTCTGATTTAGGATATTTTTTTAATATATTTTCAGCATAATAAATTAATTCTAAATATTGCTTATATATTTTCAATTCTTCCATTTAAAACTCCAATTAATGCATTTAATATATTTATAGCTTCAACGCCTGTAATATTATTAATATCTAATAACTTTATTTTATCTAAAACTTTATTTAGCTCACTAAAATTTTCTTCACTAGTTAAATTATCAATAACTTGATATTCAATATTTAAAATATCCATTTTTTTAAAGTACTTACTACCACTATCGACGGGAAAACCGCATTTATATATACTATCATTTAGTTTAGTGCATTTTAACCCCAATAAATTACTTAAAGACAATGCATCTTCATCAATTAAAATATAAAATATGCCAACCCTAAAAACATATATAATGTTTTTGTTTTCTTTTAATTTTAAATATTTTTTATACAACTTACTCATACAACCACCTTTTTTAACCTTAACATTTATATCAGTTTTTTATTTTAACATTTACAATTGACATTTACAACAACATTTTTATGACTTTCTATTTTACAACCTTATAAATTTTAAAAAAAGCAATACCAAAATGGTACTGCATTATAATTTCTAATTTTCACCATTTTGCTACTCACCAAAAATTATCTATTTATGTTTTTTTATACATATTTGTATAAAGGACTCGACCTCAATATTATAGCCTTCTATATAATCCTTAAATTATATCTTAAAGCAATATAATAATATAGTCTCGCGAACGCTCAACACGCCACGGGCGGAATTGTTCGAATTCGCATCGCCATTGTTGTTGTTGAAGTTGAACACGCCTGCATTAGTTCCATTGCCGTAGTTGCCGCCACGATGAAACCAAGAATTGCTTGAGTTCGGAAAGTTCGCGTTATGACCTACGCCCTATATAATTTATATATTATAAATTATACCAAAATTAAAAACATTAATATTGTATTATACTTGTTTGATTATAATACACGCATTTATTTTTTAACGTTTACATCATTTTTATAACTTTTTTGTTTTTTCACTTTATTGCAAGTCCGCCCTTCAAAAAGAAGGGAAGGGCGGACGCTACTCCGTTGTTATTATTTTATTAGTTTTACTTAATTATCTTCTTTCTTTATTTTACGTTCCCCAAGAAACAGGAAGTAGCAAACTGACGTTTGCTACTCGCGAACGCTCAACACGCCACGGGCGGAAGTGATCGAATTCGCATCGCCATTGTAGTGGTAGAAGTTGAACACGCCTGCATTAGTACCATAGCCGTAGTAGCCGCCACGAAGAAACCAAGAATTGCTTGAGTTCGGAAAGTACGCGTAGTCGCTGTACCAACCGCCTGTATTGCTTCCAAATGTCTTTAATGTTTCTTTTGTAGCATCTCCTAATTTTCCTCGACCATGCGTTTGATAATCTGTATTATATGTGTAACTGTCATAATATTTTGAACTTGGTGCTTCACTAAAGCCTGCATTACTTGAATAAAATGAACCACTACTAGTTACCATATTGCCCATAACATATTCATATGCTCCACCACTCATATCATACACACCATAGATATTTCCTGTGGTACTTGCTAACATTCCTGTTGTTGTGTTATACGCATTACAACTACTTGATGAACTGCTTCCTGCTTCTGCTCCGCATCCTGTTATGTAATTACTATTATTATTTATTCCTACTTCTTTATTTATTCCATATTTACTATGGGATAGGTATGCTACTGCTCCCCATTCCATATTTTTCATCATGTGACTATCGCCATTTAAATTATATTGGTCTTCACTACTCATATTTTGTATTGCTGTGAAAAATGAAGATACTGTTTGAGCCCTTAAACTACTTACATTTGGTTTTATTGTTATCTTACTTGTACTTCCACTAACTTCAAATTTTCCTACCCAAAATCCTGTTAATTCTTGAGTTCCAAATGTAAACGCTGGATGGGTATACCAATTTCCATTTGTAGCATTGGTACATGTTTCACTTGAACTTCCTGATCCACTTACTGCATCAGTACACTTAACTGTTCCTGTAGTAGCTGTCCCATTTTCAAATGTTATTTGAATTTCTTGTTCATTTACACTTCCATTATTTACATTAAATAATTGATATTTATATCTTGGAATCCATACATACCATAATGCTATATCTGATTCATTTACTGTATCTCCTACATTTTTTGTTACACCTTTATTTAATACAACTGCATTTGCCCATTCTTTATTATTATAATCATACCATTCTTCTTTTGTATCTGCATATTTCCAATTACTTCCATCATAATATACTGGTATCATATTATCTAATAATTCTGGACTATTGGCTCCACTATTATCCGTATATTCTGGATCAGGTTCTGGTTCTACTGGTGGATTTGTATCACATTCTCCTTCTAATGCCATTGTTCCAGTTGAACATAACACATATATATGTTTATTACTTATTACTTTTAAACTTGTTAATTTTCCTTCTAAAAATGCATTTGATTCTACTGTTGCATTTCCTAAATTAACCATTTTATTTAAGTCTGCTAAATCAAATGATGTTTTACTCGAACAATCTACATCATCACTTCCTAATGTTCCCATTTGTTTTTTCATTTCACTTGATGCACAATAATTATTGATACTACTGTAAATCATATTGGCTTCTGACAATCCTGCACTCTTTCTTGCATCTTCTACCACATCCAATATGATTGGTGTAGCTATAAGAGCTACGATTGCTAAAATTATAATTACTGCTAATAACTCAATTAGCGTAAATGCTTTATTTGAGAAATCATATTCTTTAATTTTTCCATTTGTTAATTTAAACATATTTAACACCTCTCCAATTCTTATTACAAGTTTACTATATTTTTTAATTAAATGCAACAAAAAAATTCATTTTTCTAAAATTTTTTTAATACTTTAAATTTTCACAAATTAAATAATTTTACGTAAATCAAAAATTCCTATCATATAAAACAATTTAAAAAATGACAGATATGACACTTTTTTATGTGAGGGGTACTCCTACTTTTTAGTGTCACAAGTGTCATTTTTGCCAACTCTATTCTTTTTTATAACTTTTAATGTTTCTTTATATGCTTTTTCTTCTACAATAAATGCTATGATTTCTGCAACAATAGTAAATAAATAAAAACATACTATTACATATATATTATCCGTAAGTGAATCATTCATATTTTG
>CALVSQ010000033.1 GCA_944359085.1 uncultured Bacilli bacterium
AACTTGGTAGAGCACTTGGTTTGGGACCAAGGGGTTGCAGGTTCAAATCCTGTTTTCCCGACCATTTTATTAATTAACCTAGCAATAGGTTTTTTATTTTTAAATAAAGGAGAAAATATAATGCCTTATAGAAATACTTATATGGAAGTGTATTTAGACAATATTAAATCTAATGTAGAGCAAATAATAAAACAACACCCTAATTATGAATATTATTTTGGAGTTGTTAAAGCTGATTGTTATGGTCATTATAGTAATAAGGTAGTAAAAAAAATTATTGAAGGTGGATGCAATTATTTAGCTGTATCAAGTTTAGAAGAAGCATTAATAATTAGAAATGATTTTAAACAAATTCCTATTCTTTGTTTAGGAATAATTGACGAAAAATATATTAATATATGCGAAAAAAATAATATAACAATTACAATTTCTAATTTAGAATATTTAAAAAAAATTGAAAATAAAGTTACTAATATTAAAGTACATATAAAAATAGACACAGGAATGCATCGATTAGGTATGAATAATAAGTTAGAAATAAATGAAGTTTATAATATAATCATGAATTCAAATAAAATTTATTTGGAAGGTGTTTATTCCCATATATATGAAGCAGTTAGTAAAGAAAATACTGAAAAACAAATAAATAAATTTATAGAACTTATTGAAGATTTAAAAAATATTCCAATAATTCATCTTTTTGCAAGTGAAGCCACCATGTTATATAACAAACCTGATTTTATAAATGGATGTCGATTAGGATTAATCATGTATGGATTTGGTAATAACTTAAAAACTACTTTTAAATTAATAAGTGAAGTAATTCAAATAAACAAATTGGATATAAATGAAACATTAGGATATAACGGAATATATAAAGCTTCAAAAGAAGAATTAATAGCAGTTATTCCAATTGGTTATGCTGATGGTATTATAAGAGCTAATACAGGAAGATATGTTTATATCAATAACAAAAAATATAAAATAGTAGGTAATATATGCATGGATATGTTATTTGTTAAAGTGGATGATACTATTCATGTTGGTGATAAAGTTGAAATAATTAAAGATACTAATCATGTAAAAGAAATTGCTAAACATTTAAAGACAATTGAATATGAAGTTATATGTAATATAGGTAAAAGAGTGTCAAGAATTTATATTTGACACTATCTTTTTTTAATGATATAATTTCGAGTGAAAAACCTTTATTTAGGAGGAAACTATGAAAAGAAAAATAGAATTAAAAAATGTTAAAGGTACTTATGATTATTTACCAAATGAACAAAGAATAAGAAATTTTATCAATGAAACATTAAAAGAAATATTTGAAAAATATGGTTATCAACCTTTAGAAACACCAATTATATGTTATTATGATTTATTAGCTGGTAAATATGATGAAAGTAATGATTTATTAAATGAAATTTATAAATTAACTGATCAAGGAAAAAGAAAATTAGGATTACGTTACGATTTAACTGTTCCTTTTGCTAAATGTATTACTATTACCAAAGATTTAAGATTACCATTTAAAAGATATGAAATTGGTAAAGTTTTTAGAGATGGACCAGTTAAAACAGGTAGAGATAGAGAATTTATTCAATGTGATGTTGACGTTGTAGGAATTAGTGGTCAAATAATTGAAGCTGAATTAATCTCTTTGTTTATTGAAGGATATAGTAAGTTAGGTATTGATGTTATAGTTAGATATAATAGTAGAAATTTAATGTCTGGGTTAATAATTGACCAAGGAATTTCTAGTGAATTAGTATCAAATGTTATAACAATTATTGATAAATTAGATAAAATAAATGAAACTGAATTATTAAAAGAGTTTAATAATTTAAATATAGATAATGAAAAAGCAATTAATTTATTAAATATATTCAAATTAAATTTAGATGAATTAAATGAAAAATATCAAAATACTACTAATGAATTAATTAAAAAAGGATTATTTGAATTAAATGAGTTAGAATCATATATAAGCGATTATAAAGATAAAACTAAATTTGTTGCTACTTTAGCGCGAGGTCAAGAATATTATACAGGTAATGTATTTGAAGTTTACTCTAAAAATAATGAATTATCTTGCAGTTTAGGTGGCGGGGGTAGGTATGATAATATGATTACTAATTTTATAAATGATGGCAATATGTATCCTGCTGTAGGAATTAGTTTTGGATTATCAACCATATATGAAATATTAAAAAATAAAGATGAATTTAAAAATAAATCTTTAATAGATATTTATATAATACCTATGAATACAAAAAAAGAAAGTTTATCTTTAGCTAATAAATTAAGAACTTTAGGTTATAAAGTTGATTTAGAAATGACTGATAGAAAAGTAAAAAAATGTTTTGAATTTGCTAATAAAGAAAATATTCCTTATGTTATAGTTTTAGGTGAAGATGAAATAAAAAATAATTATTTTAACTTAAAAAATATGGTAACTGGAGAACAATTTAAAATAGATCAAATTGATCAAATTAAGGACATAATAAAAAGGTAATATCTACCTTTTTTTAAATTGTATTATTTTGGTTTTATTGCAATTATTTTGAGTGTTAAACATAAAAAACAATTTTTTCCTAATTATATCTAAATATTTAGTATCTTCAATTCTTCTTAAAAAAGTAGCTTCTCTATAGCTAATATCAGCTAATTGTTTTAGTACTAATTGATATTCGTAATATTCTTTTTCATCATTAATTTCTAATGCTTCTATTATTTCATCCGCTTTAGTTAAATTACTCATGTATTTATAATCATCTATATATTTTAAAAATATTTCAGCATCTTTTCTAATATCATTTAAATAAATTGTTTTCATAAAGTTTCTCCTTGCGCTTATTTTATCACATTTTATTTTATTAAACAATAACTTATTTTATTATAAAACATATAATATTTTGAGGTTGATAATATGTTTAATTTTACAGATAACTTTTTTAGAAAAATTGAAAAAAAAACTAATGTTGGTAAAGATACAATTTTAGGTCTTGCTAAAAAACTTCAAGAAGGTAATTTAAAAGATGAAAATACTTTAAGGGAAGTTATTCAAGAATTAAGTAAAATGACAGGTAAAGATATATCAAAAGAAAAAGAAGAAAAAATTATAAATGCAGTTAAAAATGATAATGTTCCAAAAGATATTGATAAAATGTTTTAAACTTGTTAAATACAAGTTTTTTGGTATAAACAACAATTTAATTCATATATTTAACTAGAGAAAGTAGGGAATATATGGAAAAAATAGATATAATTAAAAGTATTACTAATAGAACAGGTGGAGAAATATATTTAGGAGTAGTAGGAGCTGTTAGAACTGGTAAATCAACATTTATTAAAAAAGTTATTGAAAATTTGGTAGTTCCTAATATAGAAGATGAATATGAAAGAAAAAGATGTTTAGATGAAATACCACAATCAGCTCAAGGTAAAACTATAATGACTACTGAACCTAAATTTGTTCCTAGTAATGCTGCGAAAATTAAAATTGAAGATTTTACTGCTAGTGTAAAATTAATTGATTGTGTTGGTTATGTTATACCAGAAGCTAAAGGATATGAAGATGAAAACGGTCCAAGAAGAGTTAGAACTCCTTGGTATGATGAAGAAATACCATTTATTGAAGCTGCTGAAATAGGTACAGAAAAAGTAATAAAAGATCATTCTAGTATTGGTATTGTTGTAACCACTGATGGTTCAATAGGTGAAATAAGTAGAAATAGTTATGTAGAAGCTGAAAAAAGAGTAGTTAGTGAATTAAAAGAAATAGGTAAACCATTTATCGTAATTTTAAATTCTGTTCATCCAATGTTACCAGAAACTGAAAATTTAGCTGATAATTTAAGAAATAGTTATGGTGTTCCAGTTTTACCTATTAGTGTTGAAAATATGACAGAAAGAGATATATATAATATTTTAAAAGAAGCGTTATATGAATTTCCAGTTGTTGAAGTAAAAGTTGAAATGCCAGATTGGATAGCATGTTTAAATCATAACCATTGGTTAAAACAAGTTTATATTGAAAAAATTAAAGAAAGTGTAATTGAAGTAGATAAAGTAAAAGATATTGAACATATAACTAGTCATTTTAATGATTGCGAATATATAAGTAAATCTTATCTATCTAATGTAGATACATCAACTGGTGAAATTACAGTTACTTTACAAGCACCTAACAGTTTGTATAATCAAGTTTTGAAAGAGATAATAGGTGTTGATGTTGGAAACAAAGCTGATTTATTGACATTATTCCAAAGTTATAATGAAGCAAAATTAGAATATGATCAAATAAAAACTGCACTAAAAATGGTTAAAACAACTGGGTATGGTGTTGCAAGTCCAACACTAGCTGATATGAAATTAGAAACACCAGAAATTATTAAACAAGGTAGTCGTTATGGTATAAAATTAAAAGCAGTAGCTCCTTCAATTCATATGATAAGGGTTGACGTTGAATCGACATTTGAACCAATTATTGGTAGTGAATTACAAAGTAAAGAATTGATTAATTACTTAATGAAAGACTATGACGTAGATCCTTCTAATATTTGGAAAAGTGAAATATTTGGAAGAAGTTTAGATGTTATAGTAAAAGAAGGAATTCAAGCTAAATTATCTTTAACACCAGAAAATGCTCGTTATAAATTACAACAAACTTTAACTAAATTGGTAAATAAAGGATCGGGTAATTTGTTTACAATCGTATTATAAAACAGTTTTTACTGTTTTTTTTAACAAATTTAATAAAAAATGTTGCTTTTATTATAAAAAAATGGTATTCTTTAATTGTAAGCAAGATAAGCTTATGTAAGACAATAGGAGGTATACAAATGTCAAAACAAGATTTAGTAAATTATATTGCAGAAGAAACAGGATTAACAAAAGCTGATGCTACTCGTGCATTAGATGCAATGATGAAAGGTGTAACTGAAGGATTAAAAAAAGAAGGTAAAGTTACTTTAACAGGTTTTGTTACTTTTACAGCTAAACAAAAACCAGCTAAAACTGGTAGAAATCCAAAAACAGGTGAAGCTGTTAAAATTCCTGCAAGAGTTGCTGCTACAATCAAAGCTGGTTCTAAATTAAAAGAAGCTTTAAACTAAAAGGTTATATTTAACCTTTTTTTGATATTGAGGTGAATAATGTATAATACTGCGCTTGAATTATTAAATAAATTCAATGAAGCTAATTTTAAAGCTTATATAGTAGGAGGATTTCCTAGAGATTTATATATAAATAAAAAAAGTACTGATGTTGATATTTGTACTAATGCTACACCAAAAGAAATTAAAGAAATATTTAAAGATAGTAAAATAAACAATGAACAATATGGTAGTGTTAGTTTAATTTATAATAATGTTAGATTTGAAATAACAACTTTTAGAAAAGAAAAAAAATACGAAAATAATAGATATCCTGTTAAAATAAAATATATAGATAATTTAATAGATGATTTATTAAGAAGAGATTTTACTATTAATACCTTATGTATTGATAGTGAAGGAAACTATATTGATTTATTAAATGCTAAGCAAGATATAGATAATAAAATAATTAAATGTGTTGGAGATGCAAATAAAAAAATAAAGGAAGATATTTTAAGAAGCTTAAGAGCTATTAGATTCGCAACTATATTAAATTTTAAATTGGATGATAAACTAAAAAAAGCTATCAAAAAAAATAAAAGATTAATAAAAAAATTATCTTATTATCGTAAAAAAGAAGAATTAGAAAAAATTTTTTCTTCTCCAAATTGTAAATATGGTTTAAATTTAATAAAAGAATTAGAATTAGATAAAGAATTAAACATTAATACTAATATAATTGTTACTACGTCATCTTTAGGAATATGGGCACAATTAAATGTATTAGATATATATCCTTTTACAAAAAATGAAAAAGAAATTATTAAAAAAATAAAACTAGCTTTAAAAGAAGATGTTTTAGATAATAATATTTTATATAAATATGGATTATATGTATGTACATTAGTAGGCGAAATAAAAAATATTGATCGAGTTGATATAGTTAAAAAATATAATTCTTTACCAATTTATAGTGTTAAAGATATAAATGTTAAAGCAGATCAAATATGTGAAATATTAAATAAAAATAAAGGACCATTTATAAAAGAAATATATAAAGATTTAGAATATAAAATACTAAATAATTTATTAGAAAATGATTTTAATGAAATAAAAAAATATTTAGAACATCAAATTTAATTGGTGTTCTTTTAAATTTAGTAAAAATATTGTATAATATATACGGAGTTGATTTTAATGAAACCATTATTACTATGTATATTAGATGGAGTAGGAATTAATAAAAATGTTAAAGGAAATGCTTATAAATTAGCTAACACACCTAATTTAGATATGTTATTTAAAAAATATCCTAATTCAAAACTAGAAGCTAGTGGTGAAAAAGTAGGATTGCCAAAAGGACAAATGGGTAATAGTGAAGTAGGTCATTCTAATATAGGTGCTGGAAGAATTGTTTATCAAGGAATCCAATTAATTAATCAAGAAATAAAAAATAAAAATTTTTATAAAAATGAAAATATATTAGAAATGTTTGATTATGTTAAAAAGAATAATAGTAAACTACACTTAATGGGATTAGTAAGTGATGGCGGTGTTCATTCATCAATGAAACATATTCAAGCATTAATTGATATGTGTTATAAAAATAAAATAGAGTTTTATCTACATATTTTCACTGATGGTAGAGATACTTTACCTAATAGTAGTTTATTTTATATTGAATCATTAGATTTAAAAAATGGTGTAATAGCTAGTATAAGTGGTAGATATTATGCTATGGATAGAGATAATAGATATGATCGAATTGAAAAAGCTTATGATGTTATAACTGGTAAGTCAGATAGTAAATATTTAAGTGTTAAAGAAGCCATTAAATCTAGTTATGAAAATAATATAACTGATGAATTTATTTTACCTGGGTTGATTGATGAAGATGGAATTGTAGATGATAATGATGCCGTTATTTTCTTTAACTTTAGACCAGATAGATTAAGAGAATTAGGTAGTGCTTTAAGCAATAAAGAATTTAAGGGTTTTAAAAGAAAAAAAGAAGTTAATATTAAATTACTAACAATGATGCCTGTAAGTGAAGAAGTTATTAATAAAACAATATTTGAATTAAATAAATTACCTAATACTTTAGGTGAATATATATCTAAATTAGGTTATTCCCAATTAAGAATTGCAGAAACTGAAAAATATGCTCATGTAACATATTTCTTTGATGGCGGTAAAGAATTAGAACTAGATAAATGTAAACGTATTTTAATACCATCTCCTAAGGTTGCTACTTATGATTTGAAACCTGAAATGAGTGCTTATGAAATAACTGATAAATTATTAGAGAATATGAATTATGATGTTATAATATTAAACTTTGCGAATGGTGATATGGTTGGTCATACCGGTGATTTAGATGCCGCTATAAAAGCTGTGGAAACATTAGATGAATGTGTTTATAAAATATATCAAAGAATTATGGAATTAAATGGAACTATGATAATTACAGCTGATCATGGTAATTGTGAAGAAATGATTGATGAAAATAATAATGTTTTAACTAGTCATACAACTAATAAAGTACCATTTTTAATAACTAAAGATTGTAAATTAAAAAATGGTAAATTAGGAGATATTGCACCTACTATTGTTTATTTATTAAATGAAGAAATTCCAAAAGAAATGACGGGAGAAGTTTTGATTGAAAGTTAAAATAGAAAAAATTTTTATAATTGTTAGTATTATATTTATTAGTTTTATGATTTTATTCTATGGTTTTAGATTATTTTATTACTATTTTACAATGAAGTAGGGTGTAAAAATGAAAAAGTTAACAATTATTTTACTTGTTTTGGACACTATTGCTATATTTTGTTTATTATTAGCATATGGACCTTATAATGGCTTTAGGGATATGTTTATAACTACAGCTATGAATACAATGAATCATAGATACTTAGCTTATGTTTTATATAATGATGAACAGATAAATGAAGTTTTAAATAATAATTTTATAGAGCAACCAAATGATATAACTGATCAGGATGATATAAATTTTGATAATGAAGATCCACAAGAATATGAATCAATTTATGAAGAACAAATTTTAAAACGAGATAAAGAACAATTATATAAAATAATTGAATTTGATGAAAAAGATTATCATGTTTATTTAACTGTTATCTATGATGCTTCTAGATTATCCACAGTAAAAAGTAAATATTATGGAACTAAAGGTCAACATTTATCAGTTATGGCTAAAGAAAATGATGCTATAGTTGCTATTAATGGTGGAAGATTTTCTGATGTTGGTGGACAAGGCAATGGTGCAAGAGCTAGTGGTATTTTTATATCAAATGGAAAAATAATAGAAAATGGAGATAATTATAAATATCCTATAATTGGAATAAGTAATAAAAATGTTTTGACATTAGGAAAAATGACTGCAGATGAAGCTATTAAGATGGGAATAAGAGATGCAGTTTGTTTTGGGCCTTTTTTAATAGTTAATGGCAAAGAATCATTTATTCAAGGTAATGGTGGATATGGTGTTGCGCCACGTACCGCTATTGGTCAAAGAAAAGATGGTATAATTTTATTTTTAACTATTGATGGTAATGGTAGTAAGTATGGTTTTAGAGGTGGAGCAACAGTTGTTGATATGATCGATATCTTTAAAAGATATGGTGCTTATAATGCCGCAAATTTAGATGGTGGTGCTTCAACAGTTTTAGCTATTAATGGAGTAACTTATAATAATCCAGTTGCTCAATCTAGTAGTGGTGAGAGAAGTTTACCTAATGCTTGGATAGTAAAATAGGTGATAAAATGTGGAAAATAGGTAATGTAGAAATTAAAAATCAAATTGTTTTAGCTCCAATGGCTGGTATTTCTAATAGTGCTTTTAGAAGAATTGCTAAAGAAATGGGAGTAGGATTAGTAGTAGCAGAAATGGTTAGCGATAAAGCAATATATTTTGGTAGTCAAAAAACAATAGATATGCTTTATATGAAAGAGGAAGAACGACCGATCAGTCAACAAATATTTGGTAGTGATAAAGAATCTTTTGTTTATGCAGCTAAGTATATTTTAGAAAATATGAAACCAGATATTATTGATATTAATATGGGGTGCCCTGTTCCTAAGGTGGCTACACGTGCTCAAGCTGGTAGTGCTTTACTTAAAAACCCTGATAAAGTTTATGAAATAGTAAAAGCAGTTGTTGAAGCAGTAGATATTCCAGTTACAGTAAAAATAAGAAGTGGTTGGGATGAAAAAAGTATTAATGCAGTTGAAATAGCTAAAGTAATAGAAAAAGCTGGGGCAAGTGCTATTACAGTTCATCCTAGAACAAGAGCTCAAGGTTATAGTGGTAAAGCTGATTGGAACATAATAAAACAAGTTAAAGAAAATGTTAAAATACCTGTTATTGGTAATGGTGATATAAAAACTTGTTATGATGCTAAAAGAATGTTAGAAGAAACAAAATGTGATGCGGTTATGATAGGAAGAGGAGTATTAGGAAATCCTTGGCTAATAAGAGATTGTATAAATTTTTTAAATGGTAAAGAAATAAAAGAAGTAACAATATTAGATAAATTAAATATGGTTACTAAACATTTAAATTATTTATTAGAGTTTAAATCAGAAAAATTAGCAATCTTAGAAATGCGTACTCAAATTGGTTATTACTTAAAAGGAATTTCTAAAGATTATAAACAAAGATTTATGAAAGTAAATACTAAAGAAGAATTTATGAACTTAGTTAGTGAGGTAAAAAATGAGTATTGTAAGTAAAAGATTTTTATCTTATTTATTAGATATGTTTATTATATTTATAATATTATTTTTAATTAAACAATTATTACCTGTTAATAATTATGAAATAGAATTAAATAACTTAAATGAATTATATGTTGAGAAAAAAATAGATAGTGAAATTTATTTTAACCAATTTATTTCACTTACTCATAATATTGATAAACAAAATTTCGGAATTAATTTGTTGGGATTTTTTTTAATAATTATTAATTTTATAATAATCCCATTAATAACTAAAGGACAAACTATAGGTCAAAAACTATTTAAATTAAAAATAAAAGGAAAAAATTTAGATGTTAAAGATTTATCTGGTAGAGCAGTAATAATTAATGGTTTAGGTTATTTAATATTTATGTTTATAATTTTATTTATAGCAACTAATCAAATATATTTTATTTTAATTAATTTATTAGGATTTTTTCAAATTTTAGTAGTAATTATTAATGCTTTTATGGTATTATATTGTAAAGAGGGAATTGCCGATAAATTTACAAATACAAGAATTGAGGAGATAAAATGAGAGAATTTACAGAACAAGAATTAGTAAGAAGAGAGAAATTAAATGATTTAAAAAATAAGGGAATTGATCCATTTGGATCTAGATTTGATGTAACTACAAATTCAAAAGAAATAAAAGAAAAATATGCTGATATGACTAAAGAAGAATTACATGAAGTAGATATTCCTGTTAAAGTTGCAGGACGTATTATGACTAAAAGAGGAAAAGGTAAAGCTGGATTTATGCATATTCAAGATAAATATGGTCAAATTCAAATATATGTTAAATTGGATAATGTTGGTGAAGAACAATATGATTTATTTGATAAAGCTGATTTAGGAGATATTGTAGGTATTGAGGGAACTGTTATGCGTACTAATATGGGTGAATTATCAGTTAAAGCAACTAAATATGTTCATTTAGTTAAAGCCTTAAGACCATTACCTGATAAATTTCATGGATTAGTTGATGTTGAAGAAAGATTTAGAAGAAGATACGTTGATTTAATAACTAATGAAGAAGCAAGACGTGTTGCTTTCATGAGACCTAAAATTATTAGATCAATTCAACATTATTTAGATAATTTAGGTTATGTAGAAGTTGAAACACCAGTATTAAATCCTATTTTAGGTGGAGCAGCAGCAAGACCATTTGTAACTCATCATAATACTTTAGATATGAATTTTTATTTAAGAATTGCAACTGAATTACCTTTAAAAAGATTGTTAGTAGGTGGAATGGATGCTGTATATGAAATAGGTAGATTATTTAGAAATGAAGGAATGGA
>CALVSQ010000034.1 GCA_944359085.1 uncultured Bacilli bacterium
TTTGGTTCAACTCAATTATACTACTTGAATCACTATTTTTATATACAAATTGTTTCACATCAATTGTATCACTACATAAAGTAATTTTATATGTAGTTTAATATACTAGAAATATGGTATAATAGTTTATAGGATGTGATGGTATGAGAAAAATAAGAATAGGTAGAGTATTAATTTTTTTGGTTGCTGCTATTTTAGTTTCTTTTGCGTGTTTCACTTTAATTATTAATTTATTTAAAGGTGTTGGTAATTTAATAACTAGTGATAAGATGTTTGTGGCATCTTCTAATTTAACTGTACCTTTATATGATATGAATTTTAATGAGGTTGATAAGATTACAAGAGGAACTGAATTGATAGTATCTGATAAAACAACTAATAATGAAAAAGAATATTATAAAATTAAATATAATAAAAATGAATATTATATTTCAGTTGATAATTTAGTTAAAGAAGAAAAAGATATTGTAAAAGAAAAAGAAATGTATGTAAGAAGTTCTTTAACTTTATATGAAGATATAAATAGTATAAAAATAAAAGGATTAGTTGAAAAAGGTGAAAAAGTAGAAGTATTAGGTTATGATGAATTAAATAGTGATGGAAGTGTCGATGTATATAAAGTTAAATATAATGATCAAGAAGGTTATGTTTACGGTAAGTATTTAGTTAATAATCATGAAGATTCTATAAAGAATTATGATGAAGAAGATAGTTATCAAATCCATAAAAAAAGAGGCGATTCATGGGGAGGTGGAGATGCTGGTAGTTTAGATTACTATCCTTATGAAAAACCTAAATTTGAAGATAATGTTATGCCTAGTGAAGTAAGAAGTTTATATATGAATGCTGGTGTTGTATCTAGTGTTGATGAATATATTAAATTAGCTAAAGAATCAGGTATTAATGCTATAGTAGTTGATATTAAGGATAATACTTCGCCTGGATATCCTGCAAATGCGATGAAAGAATATTCTATTACTAATTATGAAAAAGCAATAAATAGTTATGAAAATTATAAAAATGCAATTAAAAAAATAAAAGATGCAGGATTATATGTTATAGGGAGAATAACAGTATTTAAAGATAGTTATTATTCTAAAGATCATCCTGAAGATACAATATTAGATACTGCTACTGGTAAATCATATAATCATGATGGATCTTATTGGCCAAGTGCATTTAATCGAGATGTATGGGAATTTAATGTTAGTTTAGCTATTGAATCAGTAAAAGAGATGGGATTTAATGAAATTCAATTTGATTATGTAAGATTTCCTGATCGAGTTAAATCATTAGAAGATGCTGGAAAAATAGATTACAATAATACATATGATGAAACTAAAGCTCAAGCTATTCAAAGGTTTGTTATGTATGCTTGTGATGAAATTCATAAGTACGGTGCTTATGTTTCAATTGATGTATTTGGTGAATCAGCGCATACTTATGTAACTCCATATGGTCAATATTGGCCTGCTATAAGTAATGTAGCAGATGTTATAAGTGGTATGCCATATCCAGATCACTTTGGCAAATATGAATATGGATTTAAAGAACCTGTTTGGACAATTCCTTATGATTTATTATATTTATGGGGTGATGAATTTGTTATGAATAGACAAAGTGAAATTCCTACTCCTGCTATAGTTAGAACTTGGATACAAGCTTATGACGCAATCAAATCACCTTATGTTACTTATGATGCTGATATGGTTTCTAAGGAAATACAAGGTTTATATGATGCTGGTTTAACTGGTGGATTTATTACTTGGAATGGTAGTTCAAGTTTAACTAAATATAAAGAAATTTCTAGTGCTTTTGGAAAGGAATACTAACATGAAAAAAATTATTTTAGATGAAACAGAATATGTACTGGAAAAAGAATATAAAAATGGTTTTGATTTAACTGAATTAACTAATAGATATACTGATTATTTTAAAGATTATGATTATATATTGGGTGATTGGGCTTATAATAAATTAAGATTAAAAGGTTTTTGTAATAAAGATAATGAATTATTTAATGAAATCAATGATTATAGTAATATAGATAAATATATTAAAGATAATTGTGCATATGACTGTAAATATTTTATAATAAAGAAGAAATAATCTTCTTTTTATTTTGATTTTATAGTAAAATATTATAATGGTGGTTAAAATGAATGCATATGATTTTGATAATACAATATATGATGGGGAAAGTATATATGATTTTTTTATGTTTTGTTTAAAAAAAGATATATGGTTAATCAAATTTTTTCCTTTAGTTTTATTTAGATTGATTGAATACAAATTAAATTTATTAAAAATTGAAAAAATATATCAAACTTGCGAAACAATAATTAATTCGTTTTTTAAACATTCAAAATTTAATTATGATGAATTAATAGAAGAATTTTGGAAAATTAACCATAAAAAAATAAAAAAAGAGTTTTTAGATATGTTAAAAGAAGATGATTTAATTATAACAGGGTGTCCTAATTTTTTGATTGATTATATTAAAGATGAATTGAAAGTTAAAAATATTATTTGTACAGATTTTGATTTAAAAAATAAAAAGGTTAATTTTATTTGCTTTGGAAAAAATAAAGTAATTGCTTTTAAAAAGAAATATAAAAATAAAATTAATAAATTTTATACCGATTCTTTAGCTGATGTTCCATTTATGCAATTAGCTAATGAAGTTTATTTTGTAAATAAAAATAGCATTAAAAAAATTGATAAATCAAAATATATTTAATTTACAATATTTAAAAAAAATGGTAAAATTAATAATAGGTGGTTAAGATGAACGATATATATAAATCTTATCTAGATAAGGTAATGGAATTATGGAGGTTACTTTGAAGTAGATAAAAAAATAGAAAATATAAAACATTTAGAAAATAAGATGAATGAGCCTAATTTTTGGGATGATTCTAATAAAGCTACAAGTATTATTGATGAAGTTAATAATTTAAAAAAAATAGTTGAACGAATAAGTAATTTAAAAAACAAAATTGAATCTAATTTAGAATTATTAAATAGCGATGATGATGAGTTTATTGAATTAGTAACTAGTGAAGTTGACGATATTAAAAATGAATTAGATGATTTGGAAATATTTGTTTTATTAAATGGTCCTTACGATAAATATAATGCGGTATTAGAAATTCATCCTGGTGCTGGTGGTACTGAAAGTTGTGATTGGGCTAATATGTTATATAGAATGTATACTAGATGGTGTGAAAAGCATAATTACAAATATGAAATAATTGATGAACAAAAAGGTGAAGAAGCAGGAATTAAAAGTGTTTCAATGATTATATATGGAATGAATATTTTTGGATATTTAAAAAATGAAAAAGGTGTTCATAGATTAGTTAGAATTTCACCATTTGATTCAAATGCCAGACGTCATACTTCTTTTGCTTCAGTAGATGTTACTCCTTACATAGTAAATGAAGATATTGATATTGAAATTAAACCAAATGATATTAGAGTTGATGTGTATAGAAGTAGTGGCTGTGGTGGCCAAGGAGTTAATACAACTGATTCAGCTGTTAGAATAACGCATCTTCCTACTAAAATAGTTGTTACTTGTCAAAATGAAAGAAGTCAAATTCAAAATAAAGAGAAAGCTTTAGAAGTATTAAAAAATAAATTATATCAATTAGAAATTGAAAAAAAAGAAAAGGAATTAAAAGAATTAAAGGGTGAACAAGCTGATATAAATTTCGGATCACAAATTAGAAATTATGTTATGCATCCTTATTCTTTAGTTAAAGATTTAAGGACTAATGTAGAAACTAGTAATGTTTTAAAAGTACTAGATGGTGATATTGATTTATTTATTAATAGTTGTTTGAAAGGAATTAGATAGTATGTTTTTTAAGAAGAAGAAAAAAGTAATTGTTAGAAAAAATAGTTGGTTATTAGATTTCGCTATCTTTTTATTAGGAGCAACTATCTTTGCTATTTCTTTTAACTTATTTTTGTTACCTAATAATATTGCTGTGGGATTTAGTGGTTTATCTGTTATTGTTAACAGTGTTTGGGGAATTAAGCCATCTGTATTTTTATTTATAAGTTATATATTTTTAGGTATATTAAGTTTTATATTTTTAGGTTTTCATTCAACTAAAAAAGCAGTTATTGGATCAATGATTTATCCTATACTAGTAGAATTAACTTCTTATATGAATGCATATTTTGATTTTTATGGAATTGAAAAAATAGTTTTAGTGTTCTGTGGTGCAATATTTAGTGGCTTTGGCTCTGGTTTAGTATATAAAGTAGGCTATTCTACTGGTGGAACAGATATTATAAATATGCTTATATCTAAGTTTTTTAAAAGACCAATTGGTACTTGTCATGTTATAAGTAATGCTTTTATTATAGCTATTGGTTATCTTATATTTGGTATATCAACTGTAATTTATTCAATAATTGTTGTTTATGTTATGAGTATAATCATTGATAAGGTAATGATTGGTATTTCTGAATCTAAAACATTTAAAATTATAACTACTAATGAAACCGATGTTAAGAAATTTTTAATTAGTAAGTTAAGTCATGGAGTTACAGTGTTAAATGCAAGAGGTGGTTACACAGGTAATGTTGTTAAAATGATTTATTGTGTTGTACCAACTCGTGAATATTTTGCAGTAAAGGAAGGAATACTTAGTTTAGATCCAGAAGCTGTTATTATGATATCAGATGTATACGAAGTTATAGGGAATAAATAGGAAGGTGTTGTTATGGATTTAATTAAAATAAAAGATGTTGATAAAACATATAAAACTGGTGTTACAGCGGTTTATAATTTAAGTTTAAACATTGAAAAAGGTGAATTTGTCTTTGTTATTGGGTCAACTGGTTGTGGTAAATCTACTTTAATTAAAATGTTATATCGTGAAGAAAAACCTACTAATGGAACAATTAATATTGGTGGAATAAATGTTAGTAAATTAAAAAATAGAAATGTTTATAAATTAAGAAGAAAAATTGGGGTTGTTTTCCAAGATTTCAAATTATTGCCAAAATCTACAGTATATGAAAATGTAGCTTTTGCTTTAGAAATATTTGGATTACCTAATTCAGAAATTCATTCTAAAGTTTTAAAAGCATTAGAGTTGGTTGGATTAAAACATAAAGCTAAAAATTATCCTAATCAATTATCTGGTGGGGAACAACAAAGAGTTGCAATTGCTCGTGCTATTGTAAATGGCCCTAAATTATTAATATGTGACGAACCTACTGGAAATTTGGATGAAAATACTAGTATGGAAATAATGAAAGTTTTAGAAGAAATTAATAAATTAGGTACAACAATTATCATGGTTACTCATGATACTGAAATTGTTAATAAAATGAAAAAAAGAGTTATCTTATTAGATTCAGGTAGAATTGTTAAAGATTATAAGGAAGGAGAATATAATCATGAAGGCTATTAGAATTTTAGGTCGAAATATTCGTGATTCATTTAAAAGTGTATTTCGTAATTTTTCTCTTTCTTTAGCAAGTATTGCTTGTATTATCATAACTTTAATAGTTGTTTCAATTGCGATGATTTTATCATTTAATGTTAATAATTTTACTAAAGCTGTGGAAAAAGATATGACTATTGTTGTATTTTTAAATCGTGATGTTAGTTTAGAAAGAATTGAAGAAATAAAAGATGAAATAAAAGTAATTAATTATATTGAATCTGTAAGTTTTCAAGATAAAATGGAAATTTCAGAAGAAATGAAAGAAGATAGTAGTGATTTAGGTAGTTTGTTAGAAAAATATGATGATCGTGAAACAAATCCTTTAGCTGATACTTTTCATATTAAAGTAACTGATATCAATAAAATTGAAGAAGTAGCAAAAGAACTAGAACAAATTGATGGTGTTATGAGCGTTAAATATGGAGAAGGAATGGTTGAACAATTAGTATCTGTATTTGATATTGTTAAAAAAGTAAGTTATGCTGTTGTTATTGCTTTAATAGTAGTTACTGCCTTCTTAATTTCTAACACAATTAAAATTACAATTTTTTCTCGTAAAAGAGAAATTGAAATTATGCGTTTAGTTGGTGCTTCTAATATTAATATTAAAATACCATTTATTTTTGAAGGTTTATTTTTAGGATTATTTGGATCTATTATTCCAGTATTAACAACAATAATTGGTTATGAAGCATTATATAAAGCATTTAATGGTCAAGTTATTTCTCCATTTATTCAATTAATCGTACCATTACCATTTACTTATTTAGTATCACTAGTTTTAATTGCTATTGGTATATTAGTAGGTATGTTTGGTTCTTGGAGAGCGGTTAAAAAATATTTAAAAATTTAATTCCTTTTTAGGAATTTTTTTCTGTAAAAAAAGGAAATGATAAAGTTTTGGCTAATATAACTAATAGAAGATAATATAGACAAACAAAAATATGTTTGGTATAATTTAAGAAAGGTGAAGTATATGGAATTAGAACATATTAAGGGAATTGGACCTAAAACTGCTAATATATTAAGAAGATTAGGAATTAATAATAGTTATGATTTAGTAACTTATTATCCATTTCGTTATGATATTATTAAAAGAACTGATTTAAATGATGAAAAAGTTATATTAGATGGAATTGTAGAAAGTAATGCAGTTGTAACTTATTTGAGAAATCATAAAGATAAAATGCAGTTTAGATTAAATATTGGTAAATTAGTTGATGTTGTTATATTTAATCGTGGATTTTTAAAAAATAAAATAGTTGTTGGTACTAAATTAATTATATTTGGTAAATATGATAAGAAAAAAAATATTATTGTTTGTAGTGATATAAAATTTGGATTATTAGGTAGTGAAACTAAAATAGAACCAATCTACCACGTTACTACAGGTATTAATAGTAGTCAATTAAATAATATAATTAATATGGTTGATGAAGATATAGTTGACTATGTTCCTAGTTATTTAAATGATAAATATGAATTACCTAGTAAAGATTTTTGTATTAAAGAAATACATAATCCTCACAATGAAATAATGCTTAAAAAAGCTATTAATAAAATAAAATATGAAGAATTATTTTTATTTATGTTAAAAATGAATTATTTAAAATCTAAAAAAGTTCAAGATGGATTAATTAGAAATGTTGATAAAAATAAAGTGTTAGATTTTATTAATAATTTACCTTTTAAATTAACTCCTGATCAAATTAAATCAGTAGATGATATATATAATGATTTAACATCTAATAAAAGAATGAATCGATTATTACAAGGTGATGTTGGAAGTGGTAAGACAATAGTTTCTTTTATTGCTTTATATATTAATTATTTAGGTGGATATCAAGGAGCTTTAATGGCGCCTACCGAAATATTAGCTAGGCAACATTATAATAATTTAGTTAAATTGTTACCTAATTTAAAAGTGGGTTTGTTAATAGGTAAATTGAAAGCTAAAGAAAAAAAAGAAATATATGGTGGATTACTAGATGGTAGTATTGATGTTGTAATAGGTACTCATGCTTTAATAAGTGAAGAAGTTAAATATAAAAACTTAGGTTTAGTTATCACCGATGAACAACATAGATTTGGAGTTAATCAAAGAAGTAATTTAAAAAACAAAGGTATTATGCCAGATGTTTTATATATGAGTGCGACACCAATCCCAAGAACATATGCAATTACTTTATTTGGTGATATGGATATTTCTAGTATTAAAACTAAACCTGCTGGTAGAAAAGAAATTATAAGTTATCTTAAAAAAGAAAGTGAAATTAAAGATGTTTTAACTAAAATGTATGAAGAGTTAAGATCTAATCATCAAGTATATGTTATTGCGCCTTTGATTGAAGAAAGTGAGAAAATATCATTAGAAAACGTAAAAAAATTGCAAGATAAAATGAATTTAGCATTTGGCAAATTATATACGATTGATGTTATGCATGGCAAATTATCTAATAAAGAAAAAGAAGATGTTATGAATCGTTTTAAAAATAATGAAGTTCAAATATTAATTAGTACAACAGTTATTGAAGTTGGTGTTGATGTGCCTAATGCTACTGTTATGGTTGTATTTGATAGTTATCGATTTGGTTTATCAGCACTTCATCAATTAAGAGGTAGAGTAGGTAGAAATGATTTACAATCTTATTTTATTATGATTAGTGATAAAGAAGCAGAAAGATTAAAAATACTTACTAAAACTAATGATGGATTTGAAATAAGTGAAGCTGATTTTAAATTAAGAGGTAGTGGTGATTTATTTGGTACGAGACAAAGTGGTGATATGCAATTTAAATTAGCTAATTTAAAAAGAGATTTTAAAATGGTTGTTAAAGCTAAAGAAGATAGTTTAGAATTTATGAATAAAAAAGATTCTAAATATAATTATATATATGATGTTTTAAAACAGTTAGATAGTTTAGATTAATATATTGTGAAATACCTTGACAAATTGATATTAATTCTTTATAATTATAATTGCGTGGATAACACGCTTGGGTCTCTTACTACAATATCACGTGAGTTGACCCAACCAAACCCCCTGAAGAGGCCGAAAGGCCTCATTTTTGTTGATTTTAAAGGCTTTGCGGCCTTTTTGTTTTGGTTTAGTCGACATTTAGTCGACATTTTGTATTTTGTCAGTACAATGGGTTATGCTGATAATGAATGGTTAGAAGAATGTAATAATAATTGTGAGAAAGATGATTCCATTTCGTATATAACAATAGGTACTACAAACCTAAGCAATGGTTGGTTCTATTAATACTAATACTAACAATCATAATAAGAAAGATAATAATTTTAAGGATATTATTTCAAAAGAGAGATTGAAAGTAGAAAGATTTAGATGGTAGGGATTCGCTTATAGAAATAATTCTATAGGAATTTTAGATAATGAGTGATATTAGTGATTTAGATGGTAGGAATCCCAATTATTGTATCGACGTACAAATTCGGTAGAAAATGTATATGCAGATATAGAAGTTTGATTTATTTAATTCGGTTTGAGAGAGATTTTAACTTGGTTATGGATATTTATTCTATTTCTGATTTAAAGTCTCTCAAACTGTCTTAAAGTTGCCCTGGATTTGAGATTTATAGAAAACATAGTATGGATGATTCAACTAAGTATATAGCATACACTAGGTTTAGCTGAGAGAACCTGTTTTTTAATTAATTGTATTGCGTACGAATAAGAACCTGTAGGATCGTAGCATGAAGCGGTGCTTGCTGTAGTGGATCCGGCGTAGCTTGCAGGAGAGCATGTTACCGGTTTTACTTAATCTTATTTTAAAGAACAATATCTAGTATTATTTATACTTTTATATGAATTTTTAGTGCAACGAAGTGTGGGTTGCCTTTTCTATCGTCTTCACAATGTGTTGGAGTAAGTAATAATATTTATATTCTGTTCTAATTCTATTGATTAAGTTTCTTATTTAAGTTTAAATATAGAATCAAAGGTGAATAGAAGATGAAAGATACAAAGATAGATAGATATATTGATAAAACACTTCCAAATCATCACTATATAACATTGGAACTATTAAGAAGAAATTTTATTAGCGGTGAATCGGATTTTGATTTATACCTGTATGATGCTCTATTTGAAGAATTATTGTTGAGATATGACTTTAAGACAGTTATAGTTGCAACAAATTACGTTGCTACGAGAGTTAAACAGCAGCAATTTTGCTCGGAAGATGGAGCCAAGATCGAGAACTTATATGCCTATTTTAGGTCTTCTATTACATTTAACCTAAGAAAGATTACTAATCAGATAGATTTTGATTGGTTGAATGATGATTATGATTGATTTCCTTATAGTTTTTCTACCTTTTTTAGGGTTTTTGCAGCTTTTTTATATATTTTAGTAGAACATCCTATTGTAGAATTGTCCTTCTATTTTGAGAGAAATATTACGATTTCGAAACGTCTTGATTTTTGCTTCTTTTCTCTGTTAGTGGGTATTTCTATTACTTTGTTCGAAAGATTCTCCAAATGGGCAGAGAATGCCGAATCAGGTGGTTATTTGAGAGGAGTTGTACTATGAGAACTTGGCTGGTTAAGCTTGAAAGATATGATAAGAACTGGATTACCTTGTATGATGATGCAAATGTATTAACCTATGGAAGAAAGAAACCTTATGTTTTGAAGAAATCAGCGATGGAAATGGTACAAGAATTGATTAGTGAGTATTCTGCTGATGATTCAACTGCTGATTTTGACCAAGATTGTATTATCAAGTGTAATACCAATCCGAAATTAGTGAGCCATAATCGTTTGTTTTTTAATCAGATGGTGGCCTTGATATTTAATCCTAGAGGTATTAAGCATCCAGATAGTCGTCTAGGTCCTATAATGGAGGAAATAGAACGTTTAAGAGCTGATGGAACACTACAAGAGATGATAGAAACGAGTGGTCAAGATGCTGTTATAGATGAATTGATTTTGAAATTTAGTGATAGAGAGAGCGATTAATGAGTGATTGCTCTTTTTATTTGGTTTTAGAGATGAATTATATGTTTATTTTATCAACTTTTTATGGTACAACATGGTTAGTATGGAGGTAAAATATGTTTAGACCTAAGACCGATGATGACATTACCGAAGAAGAATTTGTAACAATATTATCACCCTTTATTGATAAGTGTCATGAATTTATAGAGAAGAAACTTATTCCTGTTTATGTGGCCTACTATATAGCAGAGGCATATAACACAAGTTCCTTAGAAGAAGATACTTATGATATTTTTATAAATTCTGCCCTATGTTCATTTAATATTGAACCTAGTGACTTTGAAGCTATTAAATCTGATACTACAAAGCTACTAGAGGTTGAATATCACTTAAGAGTAATTAGCGAAGATCCACTAGATTTTGAAAGAATATCCTGATCCTATGTTATTTGACAATAGATGCTTTAGTTGGAATTATAGTTTAAGAATTATTGTTTATTTCATTTAAATAGCTGTATAATTATTTAAAGCACGTTATTATACAAAGCGGATGGTGATGTAATTGAATAAGCTTATTCTTGAGTTTCCTACATTCGAAGAGGTAAAGAAAGCTTTATCTAAGGAACTACCTGATGTTATTGAGATAACATTTAAGAGTCAAGAAGACAATGCTAGAGAGTTTGAAATAATATATTAT
>CALVSQ010000035.1 GCA_944359085.1 uncultured Bacilli bacterium
CCATCTGAACTACTGCTTTTTTTAGAATTAGCTATCATAATAGTTATTTTATAATTATCATTTTCTTTATCTACTGCTATCCCAGTTGTTATAGCTAATTGATTAAGTTCGCGATAATTCCAACACCCAGTTAATAGGAATATTAATGGAATGATTAACAGTTTTTTCATTTGTCACTTCCTATTCTATTAATATTTTTTTTATTAAAATAAGTCGGTCTTGTCTTGATTTTTTGCTGAGGAAATCTTGTCAAAGAATTTTTAAAATCTTTTAAACTAAAAGGAGATAAAGGCGCTAAATAAGGTGTACCTAATACTTCAATACTGTTCAATTTAGTTATAAAGATAATGAATAAAATAACTATACCAACAATACCGAATAAACATGCTGCCAACATAAATAATATTCTCCATGTTCTAATTGCATTTGTTATGTCTGGATCATTGAAACCCATTCCTGAAACGGCTGAAATAGAAATAACAATAACAACAATTGGTGATATAATGCCGGCAGAAACAGCTGCTTCACCTAAAATTAAAGCACCGACAATGCTGATGGATGCGCCCATGATTTGTGGTTTTCTTGTATCGGCTTCTCTTAATATCTCATAAGAAATTACTAGTATTAGAACTTCTATTATGGTGGGAAAGGGAACACTTTCCCTTTGAATTGAAAATGATATTAATAAAGAACTAGGAACAATTTCCATATTAAATGTTGTTACGGCAATATAAAAAGCTGGCACTAAAATAGCAATAAAGAATGCAATATATCTTAAAATTCTTGTAAAAGAGGCATTAAATGGTTTTGTATAATAGTCTTCAGGTGATTTGAAAAAATCAGCAAATACGGTAGGAAGTAATAAAACGTAGGGAGTGTTTTCAACGATGATTGCTATTTTACCGTCTAATAATCCCATGGCAGTTAAATCAGGCCTTTCTGTAGATATTACTCTTGGTAAAAAAGATTTTTGATTATCGGTTAATAATTCTTTTATATAATTTGAATCGATGATTCCATCAATATTAATTTTTTCTAGTTTTTTCTTTAATAAATTTACTTTTTCTTCATCAGCAATATCTTTAATATAACCAATTACAACTTTTGTTTTTGTCCTTTTTCCAACTTTTGTTTCTTCAAAATAAAGATTGGGATCTTTAATTCTTTTCCTAATTAATCCCATATTGGCTAAAATATTTTCAATAAAACAATCTTTAGGACCTTTTAAAACAGGTTCACTACTAGCTTCAGTAATACTTCTATCTAATAAAGCTTTAGTTTCTAAAGTTATACATTTATCAAATCCATCTACAAAAATACATGTAAATCCACTAGACAAATGATAGAAAATATCATCATAAGTATTTATTATTTTGACTTTACTATTAGGTATAGTGTTATTGATATTATCAAATAAATTTTCAAATATATTTTTTTTACTTCTTACATTAATACTTAAACTTTTACCTAAATAATTACTTATTTTATCATCACTAGCAACGCTTTCTAAAAACATGAAAGCTACTTGTTCTTTATGAATATTAAAGTATCTTAAATTGATATCACTACTATTGCCATTCATTTCTTTAATGTGGTTAATTATTTTATCCAACTCTTTATCCATAGTTTCACCTACTTTATAATTATTATGGATAGATTTATTTAAATTATTTGTTGAATTTAAAATTATATGATATAATAAACCAAATACGGAGGTTTATATGGAAGAATTTATTCAGAAATATTTAAGTTGTAGAAATATAGAAAATTATGGTGACTTAATAAATTGTTTTCCAATTATATATGTTAAATTAAATAATCAAATGAAGCGATTATTAATATATCATTTTATTAATAACGGAATTCAAAATTATATTGTTATTGGAAAATATGATCAAGATTTCGTCTTTGAAAAAGAACATTTTATTGAATGGCTTGAAAATTTAAATTTTTTAATTCATTTTAATTTGAAATCAGGAATTACTGAAGAATATATACATAGATTGCAAAATTTTAAGAATAGTTTTTATTTTAGTCATCTCAAATTTACTCAAGAGGGATTTGATTTAGTGAATAATAAACATTTATTTATTCCAACAGGAAATATTCAAAGAACTGTAATAGTTAATGTTAAGATAGAAAACAATGATTTATTTTTTAACAATGGATGTTATTTTGATCCTACTAATAAAGTTTTATCAGGTGATTTCTTTCAGGATTATTCTGAATATGAAAAAAAATATTTCTTAAATCAAAAAGAAATGGCAGTAATGGGATATTATGATGTTTTAGACTTTGCAAAATTGAATATGTGGAGAATAGCTCATGTTACAAATAATGAAAATTTAAAAGAAATGATTCGAAATGACGCAGATTTAGAAACAAATAAGCAGAATCAAATTTTTTTACTTCAAGCATTAGATTTTGCTATTTCACAAGAAACTGAAAATTCAAAAGAAAATAGATTATTATAATTAATATTAAAATTTTGTCGATTTAAACCTATAATATTAGAAATTTTTTCTAATATTTTTTATTAGGTGATATATTTATGGGACTAACAGATAATGAAGTAATTGAATCAAGAAAAAAATTTGGATCAAACATAATAAACTCTAGTAAAAAAAATAGTTTTATTAAGCAGTATATATCCACTTTAGGTGATCCTATAATAAGAATACTATTAATTGCTTTAGGAATAAAAACAGTATTTTTAATTAAAAATTTTGATTGGTATGAAACAGTTGGTATCGTAATAGCAATATTCTTAGCTTCTTTTATTTCAACTGTTAGTGAATATGGTAGTGAGAAAGCTTTTGAAAAATTACAAGAAGAATCATCTAAAATAAAATGTAAAGTTTTAAGAAATAAAAAGGTAGTAGAAGTTAATATTGAAGATGTAGTAGTAGGCGATATAGTTTTATTAGAGTCAGGAGATAGAATACCTGCTGATGGAGAAATAATTGAGGGAGAAATAACAGTTGATGAATCAAGTATTACTGGTGAAGCTAAAGAGATATATAAAAATATCGAGAACAAAATTGTTTTTAGAGGGACTATTGTTTATTCTAAACAAGCTAAAATGATAGTTACAAAAGTAGGGGATAATACTTTTTATGGTTCTATATCTAAAGAATTACAAGAAACTCAACCTGAAAGTCCATTAAAATTAAGATTGAGAAAGTTAGCGGAAGTAATTAGTAAAATAGGTTATATTGGAGCTTTCTTAGTTTTCTTTTCTTATTTATTTTCAGTAATATTTATTAAAAATAATTTTGATTTTAATTTAATTAAAGAAACTATTACTAATATTCCTTTAATAAGTGGTCATATTCTATATGCTTTGACATTATGCGTTACAGTAATAGTAGTAGCTGTACCAGAAGGATTACCAATGATGATTACTTTAGTATTGTCATCTAATGTTAAAAGAATGTTGAAAGATAATGTCTTAGTAAGAAAATTACATGGTATTGAAACTGCTGGAAGTATTAATATTTTATTTAGTGATAAAACAGGGACAATAACTAAAGGTAATTTAGAAGTAACTCATTTTTTAAATAGTGATTTAAAAAAATATGACAATATTGATAAAATTGAAAATAATTTAAAAGAAATTGTTTTGATATCTTTAGTTTATAACAATGCTAGTTATTATGATAATAAAATAATAGGCGGGAATATTACTGATAGAGCAATTTTAAAATTTACTAATGTAAAAGAAAAAAATAAATATGAAATAATTGATAATGTGCCTTTTGATAGTAAAAATAAATATTCTTCAACTACAATCAAATATAAAAATGAAAATATTTATTTAATTAAAGGAGCACCAGAAGTTATTTTAAAAAAATGTGAATTTTATTTTGATGTTGATGGCAATAAGAAATTTTTAAGAAAAAAACTAATTATAGAAGATAATTTAAGAAAATTAACTAAAGAAGGAAATAGAATAATTGCTTTTGCTTCTTCTAAACAACATAGTAAAGAATTAACTTTAGTTGGATTTGTATTAATTAAAGATGAAATTAGAAAAGAAGCATATGAAGGAATTGATTTAGTTAAGCAAGCATCTATTCAAACAGTAATGGTAACAGGTGATAATAAACTAACAGCTTTAGCTATTGCTAAAGAAGTAGGATTATATAAAGATGGTGATTTAATATTAACCAGTGATGAAATGAAGAGTATGTCTGACGAAGATTTGAAAAAAGTATTACCAAAATTAAGAGTTGTTGCAAGAGCTATTCCACAGGATAAAAGTAGATTGGTAAGAATTAGTCAAGAATTAGATTTAGTAGTTGGTATGACGGGTGATGGAGTAAATGATGCACCTGCTTTAAAAAGAGCTGATGTCGGTTTTGCTTTTGGATCAGGTACGGAAGTAGCTAAAGAAGCAAGTGAAATTGTTATATTAGATAATAACTTTTTATCTATTACAAAAGCAATCTTATTTGGTAGAACTATATTTAAAAGTATTAGAAAATTTATTATATTTCAATTAACTGTCAATATATGTGCTGTAAGTTTGTCAATTATTGGACCTTTTATTGGCGTTGATACACCAGTTACAGTTATTCAAATGCTGTGGATAAATATGGTTATGGATACTTTAGCTGCTTTAGCATTTTCTTTTGAAGCACCATTAAAAGAATATATGAGTGAATTGCCTAAAAAAAGGGATGAAAATATAATTAATGAATATATGAAACATGAAATATTTTTTACCGGAATTTATTCCACAATTTTATGTATATTATTTTTAAAGCTACCAATTTTCCATCAATTATTTAGAAATGGTGATCAATATATTTTAACAGCTTTTTTTGGATTATTTATTTTCATTAGTATATTTAATAGTTTTAATGCAAGAACTCATAGATTAAATCTATTAGCTAACATATTAAAAAATAAAATGTTTATTTTTATAATTAGTTTTATCTTTATTGTTCAAGTTTTATTAATTTATTTTGGTGGTGAATTATTTAGAACATACGGCTTAACATTTTTTGAATTTCAAATTATGTTTTGGTTAAGCTTTACAGTTGTTCCAGTCGATTTTTTAAGGAAATATTATTTAAGAAAAAAAGGAATTATCGGGGGAGTGTAAATTGACATATTAATGAAATTGTGTTATTGTATATAGCACTTAAGGGGGAATTAATATGTATTTAGGTGTTGTAAGAGCATATAAATTGAGTGATAAATCTTGTAAAGCTTCAAATGCTGCTCAATTAAAATTTGACTTTTATGTTGATTTTTGTAATCAAAATGGAGAATTAGAAACCATTTGTTTGGATAATTATTTTAATTTAATTGCCAATAATGGATTGTTAGTTTCTTTAGATTATGTAGATGGTTATTGGGTGCCATCATTAGTTTTAGGGAAAAATGAAGTAAAGAATTTATCAATTAGACATTTGTTGCAATTAGATAAGTTAATAGAACTAGAAAAGAGCAAACTAGAAGAAGTTAAAAGAGAATTCAAACGTAATGAATTGGCGTCAGTAAATTTGCATTTGGAAATTATTAAACGCGAAAAACTATTGCATAGATTGTCATTAATAATGGATACTGGATTAAATACTGCTAAAAAGCGTTTTATGTTTACAAATTTAAAAGAATCATTAAAACAAAATGGTATCCAAAAACAATATAGAAATCTTATAGAAAAAATTATTTTCAATTTAAAATCAAAAGAAATAGGTCAATTTGAATGGATGATGTATGCTAATGCAATTTTGAATTTATCAAACAATGATATTGAAGGTGAATTATTATCGATGGCAATTGAATCATTATTAAATGTAAAAATTGTTAATAATGAAACAAATGAATTAAAATTTCAACTAGAACAACAATTAAAAGAAAAATTAAATGAATTAAAAGGAAAACAGAAAAAATTAGTATAGGTAATCTATACTTTTTTTTAATAAATATGTTATAATTTAATTAATTAGTTAAATTAGAAGGGAGGTTTTAGGTTGAACGATAAAAATCAAAATGTATTTTTTTATGAAGATGAATCAAATAATTTTAATGTTGAAGTCTTAGTTAAAAATGAAGATGTATGGTTAAATTCAGAATCCATTTCTAAATTGTTTAAAGTTGGTAGACCAGCTATTACTAAACACATTAATAATATATATAATGATGGTGAACTAGAAGAAAAAAGCACATGTTCCATTTTGGAACACATGGGTAATAGTGGTAAACAAAAATATAAAATTAAGTATTATAATCTTGATATGATTATATCTTTAGGATTTAGGATAAATTCCAAAATTGCAATCAAATTTAGAACTTGGGCTAATAAATTATTAAAAAATTATATAATTAAAGGATATAATTTAAATGAAAATAGATTTATTAAAGCTAGCAAAAATGATTTAGAATATTTTAACGAATTACTTGAAAAGATAAAATTAATAAGAACAAGTGAACGGTTATTTTATCAAAAAATTACTGATATATTTGCTGAGTGTAGTATTGATTATGTTAAAGATAGTGAACTTGCTAATAATTTTTATAAAACAATTCAAAATAAATTTCATTATGCTATAACTCATCAAACTGCAGCAGAAATTATATACAATAGAGTAGATTCAAATAAAGAATATATGGGATTAACAAATTGGAAAAATTCTCCTGATGGTAAAATATTAAAAAGCGATGTAGGTATTGCGAAAAATTATTTAAATAAAAGAGAATCAGATGATCTGAACGATTTAGTTAATTTATATTTAGATATTGCCGAAAATAGAGCAAAACGTCATATACCAATGAAAATGGAAGATTGGATTAAGTCTATTGAAGATATTTTTAAAATAAATTTTTATGATAATTTAACTAATAAAGGTAGTGTTAGTCACAATGATGCAATAAAAAAAGCAGAAGATGAATATGAAAAATATAAAATAGTTCAAGATAAAAAATATATATCAGATTTTGATAAATTATTGATAGAAACAAATAAAATAAAGAAAGGTGATGTCAATGCGTAAGTATATTTGTCCAATTTGTGGATATGTTTATGATGAAGCAAAAGAAGGAGTAAAATTTGAAGATTTACCGGATGATTGGAAATGTCCATTATGTGGTGCTCCTAAAAATTTATTTAAAGCAGAAGCCGTTGAAGTAATAGTAGAAGAACAAGAAGAAGAATTAAGAGAAATGAATTATGGTGAAGTAAGTGCTTTATGTAGTAGTTTAGCAAGTAGTTGTGAAAAACAGTATTTAGAAGAAGAGGCTAAATTATTTAAAAAATTAGCTAACTATTATAATAGTAAAGCAAAGATAGAAGGTAATTTTGAAGATTTAATTAATAAAACAAATAAAGATTTAGATCTAAATTATAAAAAAGCAAGAGAAGTTTCACAAGAAAAACAAGATAGAGGATCTTTACGTGTTATTACTTGGGGAGAAAAAGTTACAATGATTTTAAAATCATTAATTAATGAAGGGATACCTACTGATAAAAAAATATATGTCTGTGAAGTTTGTGGCTTTGTTTATGTAGGTAATGAAAAACCAGAAATTTGTCCAGTATGTAAAGTGCCTAATTTTAAATTGGTGGAGGTAGTAAGATGAGTGAATTAAGAGCAGTTCGTAATTTAAGAATTTGTAGTAAAGATTGTTTATGTTTATTTGTATGTCCAACTGGGGCTACTGACACAGAAACAGGGCAAATCGATTTTGAAAAATGTATTGGTTGTGGAGCATGTAGTAAAGCATGCCCATCAGGTGCTATTTCAATGGTACCTTATAAATATCCAAAACAACAAGATAAAGATGAATTAGTTGTTGAAAAATTAAAAAGAATAATTAGTAGTAAAGTTGATCAAGAACAAATGGCACATTATATTTTTGAAAATAGTAATGATGAAAAAGAAAAATTATTAGCTAAAATTTTAATGAAATCAAATAGATTGATAACTGAAGATTTATATCGTGAAGTAGGTTATATGCTGCCTCAAAGTAATAATACTAAATTATTTTTAGAAGAATTATTAGAAAAAGATGATACTAATAAAGAAGATATTAAAAAGTTATTAGAATTATTGGATTTTAATTAAAGTTACATAATTATTAATGATGTGAAATACAATTTATAAAAAAATTAATTTAATTATTGAATTAATTTTTTTATTATATGTTAAAGATACTTTAATAAAATTTTTCTATAACTATTTGATTTCAATTAGAGATAAATTGACATATTAGTTGTTTTGTGTTATTATACATAGCACTCAGGGGGAAGTTAATATGTTTTTAGGTGTCGTTAGAGAAATAAAAAATAATTGTCCAATAAATGGACATTGTGAAAAATTAAGTGAAAATAAATTATGTATAGATTTTTTGGATGAAAATGGAATTTTAAAAACTATTTTTGTTATAAAAAATTTTGACGTAATTCCAGGTGATTTAGTTATTATTGATTATATTAATAATGAGTGGATTATAAAAGAAATAAAAACTTTAGCTAGATCAAGAAAATGTGTTTTGTCTGGTACTGAAATGTTAGAACTAGATAGATTAATTGAACAAGAAAAAATGAAATTAAATGAACTTAAAAGAATGATTAATACAAATGATAGAAGTGATATTAATGCTCATTTATTTTATGATGCTATATATAGAGAAAAAATATTATTGATGTTATTACAAACATTAGATTGTGAATTAAGTGATAACGAAAAAAGAATTGCGTTTGTTATATCAAAATAAAGAATTAAATGAATTAAAAAAGTATAGGAAATCTATACTTTTTTAGTTTATAAAAGTTGTATCATCAATAAATTTATAATTATGATATCTTAATAATCGTACTAATCTAAATAAGGCTTCATCTTTAGCTTTGGCTTCCAGCATAATGTCTAAATCAATATTTTTAACTTTATTCAAAAAACGAATGAAATCATCAATATTAATATAATCATGATGTGATCTGAAATCTTTTTTAGTATTATTTTTAGGAGAAGAAAAATGAATTTTGGGTGTTGTTTTCCAAGTATTAAAAATATCTATTAAATAACCATCAATGTTACAGACATTATTACAAATGTGATGATGATAATCTAATACTAAAGGAATATTTAATTTGTTACATATGTATAAACAATCTAAAATATTATATATTTTATCATCATTTTCAATTGCTATACATTCTTGAATATATTTAGGTAATTTGTAAAAATTATTAATAAATCTTTTGATACTATTTTGCTTTCCTAGAACACTACTACCGACATGTAAAATTATTATTTTATTTTCAATATTTAATGCATCTAAAATTTTATAATGATGTTCTAATATTTCAAAAGTGTTTTCTAACACTTCTTTTTTAGTACTATTTAAAACACAAAATTGATCAGGATGAACATCAACTCGCATATCATTTTTTTTGATTTTATTTCCTATTTCTTGGTAAATATTTTTATATTTATCAATATAATCAAAGATAACATCTTTTTTTGTAGCAAGTGGTATTAGTTTAGATGTTAATCTATAAAAATGAATATTATTTTTAATATTATAATCAATTATTTTGTTTAAATTATTTAAATTTTCTAAAATTATTTTATCTATTTTATCTAGATCATTATTCTTAATATATTCCGTATATGTAATTGTTTTAGAACAAGTAATATTTAATGTGTTTGAAATAGATACATAACCTAATCTTATCATTTTATCACCATTAATAATATGGTAAAAAAAAATAATTTCATTTACGAAATTATCTTACAAATGAGTAATTTGATGTTTCAGTACCTTTGTTTGAAAGCACATCTTCTAAACTAGTATGTATATTAAATGAATCTGATGTTAATAATGTTTGAACAAAACATAAAAATTCTTCGCCATTAAGTGGTAATGAAACAATAAATTGTTTTTGTTGTTTTGTATCTAATGTTTCAAAATAAGTTTTACAAGTTTTAGCACATTCCTTAATTTTGGCTATATTCATATTATCCCCCTCTTTCGGGTTGGTATTCTATCATAAAATTAATATATTGTCAAATTATCATAAAAAATTATCATAAAAATGTATAATTGTCAATGATGTGAAACAAAATTTTCAATAAAAATTAATTCAATAATTGAGTTAATTTTTTTTGTTAGG
>CALVSQ010000036.1 GCA_944359085.1 uncultured Bacilli bacterium
TACTTCATCTTTAGAAATACTTTCCATATCTATTTTGATAGATTTAATTTTTTTATTTCCCATAGCTTTAACTGTTATAAATGATTTAGTACATTCAAATTCAGTTTCATCTATCTCCTTTTTAGCATTCATCATATCCTTTTGTAATTTTTGTGCTTGTTTCATCATAGCTTGTATATTCATATTTATTCCTCCTTAATTATACTCTACTATATCTCCAAACAATGATTTCATATCATCTTCTGGTTCGTTATTTAATTTGCTTAATATTTCTTCAATTGAATATATTTCATCTTGATATTTAAATTTTTGTTTTTTACTATTAAAATTATCTTTAATAATATTCCATTTATCAATATCAACAGCAACCACTTTATATGTTTTATTAAAAACTTCTTTAATTAAATTTTCAATATTAATTATATTTTCATTAAATAAATTTGATAAGTGTTCAGTTTTATAAGTGAATATAGCATATTCATCACTTACTGCTTTTAATTCTCCGTCTAATACCATTGTAGCATAGACATTATATTTTTCATCCATCACATAATCCATAACTCTATTTAAATCATTTTTTAACTCAATAGTATCCTTTTTTGAAAATTTTGAAAGTGTATTATTTACTCTTATGTCAACAAACTTATTAAGTTTTTCTAATAATTCATTATCCACAGTTTTTTTGGTTATTTCCCTGGAAATATTTTTATTATCCACAGTATTACTAGTTTCACCCTCTACTTTTATTTCCTGGGTAATTTTTTTTGGTTGTTTTATTTCTTGGGTAATAATATTTGATTCGATACTAGGTTTCTCAATTATTACTTTTTCAATAACTTTTTTTGTTGATATTTGTTTATTAGAATTATTCATCATTTTTATAAAAGCAAGTTCTAAAATCATTTTAGGATTAGAAAACTTTTTCATATCCAATAGTGATTCATTTAGAATACTAATATAATTTAACATATCATCTGTACTAAAATGATTATTTATTTCCTGGTAAATATTTTTATCTTCCAAAGTAGTTGTATTAGCTAAAATAGCATTTCTTAAAAACAATATTATTTCTTCTGTTATTTTAATTATACTTTTACCTTTATTACTATAATCAGTTATTGTATTAATAACCTCAGTTAAATTATTATCAACTACATTTTTCATTAAATTAAACACATTTTCCTGGGAAATAGTACCATTTACTTCATGAACATCATTTAAAGTAACAGTATCAACAGCATATGATACTACTTGATCTAATATACCAATAGCATCTCTTAATCCACCATCACCTAATCTAGCTATTTCCCAAATAGCATCATCTTCGATTTTTATATTTTCATTATCACAAATATATTTTAATCGATTATAAATATTTTCCACAGGGATTTTTTTTAAATCAAATCTTTGGCATCTTGATAATATTGTTATTGGAACCTTATGCGGATCAGTTGTAGCTAAAATAAATATAACATGTGATGGTGGTTCTTCTAATGTTTTTAATAATGCATTAAAAGCACCAATCGTTAACATATGAACTTCGTCGATAATATATATCTTATATTTTCCTAATGATGGAACCAAATTAACCTTATTATTTATTTCCCTAATTTCGTCAACACCATTATTAGATGCAGCATCCATTTCAATAACATCCATGTTTTGTTCATTACTTTGCGTACAACAAACACACTTATTACATGGTATTCCTTCTACACTATCTTTACAATTTACTAGTTTAGCAAAGATTTTAGCTATAGATGTTTTACCACAACCACGAGGACCAGCAAATAAATAGGCATGACTTATTTTATCATTTATAACAGCATTTTTTAATGTTCTGATTATTACTTCTTGCCCTGCTACATCATCAAATGTTTTAGGTCGATATTTTCTATATAAAGCTTGATACATATTACTCACCCCGACTTTATAATTATATCATTTTTATTAACAATATTAAATACTTATCTTCTTTTTTTAAAGAATTCTTTTAATATATACAAACATTTGTTTTGTAAAATATTACTTTCAACTTCAATATTATATTTTTTTAACGTATTATCTATACTTTCCACAGCACCATAATATTCATTAGGGGTTCCATATACGACTTTTTTTATTCTAGATTGTATAATAGCTCCACAACACATTAAACATGGTTCAACAGTAACATATAAAGTACAATCTAATAGTCTCCAATTATTTAATTTTTTACATGCTTTATTGATAGCTAATATTTCAGCGTGTGAAGTTGCTAAATTGCTAGATTCTTTTTTATTAAAAGCACGTGAAATAATTTTGCCATCTTTAACTATTACAGCACCTATAGGTACTTCACCGAGTTTAATTGCTTTATTAGCTTCTTTTAAAGCTTCTAACATGTATTTTTCCATTATAATCACCTACAAAAAAAGCACACACATTTAGAGGATCTTATGGCTGCTGTCTTCCGACTCTGACCAGATTCAAACATAAATGTTGTGCATATATAATATACAATAATATTATTATAAAATCAATTATTTGTTTAAAATTTTAATCTAAAAATAATTAATATATTAAATACATATATATTTTTTTTAATTAATCATATGTGTTTCAATAACATATATGATTTTCAATTTTATAAATCAAAAATAATATATCTTCAAAAATTTAAAATTATATCAAAGTATATATCTGATTTTTAATATTAGTTTTATTATCCACAATAATTCAAATAATACGTTTCACGTGAAAAATTGGGTTATTCTATTATTCATAGTTCCACGTGAAACATTCAGTTTATTCTATTATTCATAGTTTCACGTGAAACATTAATTTGTTCTATTATTTATAGTTCCACGTGAAACATTGAATTATTCTTTTATTTATAGTTTCACGTGAAACATTGAGTTATTTTATTATTTATAGTTTCACGTGAAACACTAA
This sequence comes from uncultured Bacilli bacterium, assembly GCA_944359085.1. GTDB lineage: Bacteria > Bacillota_I > Bacilli_A > RF39 > UBA660 > Faecisoma. Next base: position 2,935 of record CALVSQ010000036.1, read on the forward strand.
GTTATTCTATTATTTATAGTTTCACGTGAAACATTGATTTGTTCTATTATTTATAGTTCCACGTGAAACATTGAGTTATTCTATTATTTATAGTTCCACGTGAAACATTGAGTTTATTCTATTATTATAGTTCTATGTAAAACATTTAAATTATTCTATTATTCATAGTTTCACGTGAAACATTGGTCTATTCTATTGTTATAGTTCCACGTGAAAAATTAAATATTTAATAATATAATATCGGAAATCCTAATTTTGAAAATTAGAAGAAAATTATGTTCTTATTACACATAGATTTATAATTTAAAATATATGCGTTAATGATACAATTAATATTTTTAATTTTAAAAATTAACTTATAAAATTTTATTATTTTTTAAATTTATAATCATTTAACTGCAAAAAAAGAAGAATTATTCTTCTTCTGATATATCATTTGATTCTTCTTTTTTTATCATTGCTACTGTTGAAACTTTTTGATCATCTTTAAGATTAATTAATTTAACACCTTGAGCAACTCTTCCTGTAGTAGAAACTTGTTCAATTGGTAATCTAATTATTATTCCACTATTAGTTATAATCATTAAATCTTCATCACCATGAACAGTTTTAAATGATACTATATTACCATTTTTTTCAGTAACATTTAATCCTTTAACTCCTTTACTGCCACGATGTGTCATACGATATTCTTCAACACCAGTTCTCTTACCATAACCATTTTCAGTAACAACTAGTATTTCTTGATTTGGTTCTGCTATTTCACATCCTACTGCTACACCATCACCAATATCTATTCCTCGAACACCTGAAGCAGATCTACCCATAACTCTAATTTCTTTTTCATCAAATCTGATCATACGTCCATTAGATGCTGCCATAATAATTTCATTTTCACCAGTTGTTTTCTTAACAGCTATTAATTCATCATCTTCTTTTAATGTAATAGCAATCTTTCCATTTGCTCTTATATTTTCAAATTCACTTATGTTTGTCCTTTTAATTAGACCTTTTTGTGTACAAAATACAAGATAATTATTATCGTCATTATTACTTACTTTAAGCATAACTTTAACTACTTCATCTTTATCTAATGATAATAAATTAATAATAGGTAATCCTTTAGATTGACGAGAATAAAGTGGTACTTCATAACCTTTAATACGATATACTTTCCCTTTATTTGTAAAGAATAACAAGTAATCATGAGTAGTCATTGAAATGATATTTTCTACAAAATCATCTTCATTTGTAGTCATACCTTTAACTCCTACACCACCTCTATTTTGTGTACGATATGTTTCCGTAGTAATACGTTTAATATATCCTTTATTTGTTAAAGTTATTACTATATCTTCAACTGGAATTAATGATTCATCTTCAATATATTCAACAGCTGTCATATCAATATAAGTTCTTCTTTCATCACTATATTTTTCTTTAATAGCAATTAATTCTTCTTTTATTATATTTAAAATCTTTTCATCACTTGCTAAAATAGATTTAAGTTCATCAATTAATGCTAATAATTCTTTTAATTCTTCTTCTATTTTACTTCTTTCTAATCCTGTTAATCTTCTTAACTTCATTTCTAAAATAGCGTCAGATTGAATATCAGTTAAATTAAATCTACTCATTAATTGTTGTTTAGCTACAACATCACTTTCAGCATTTTTAATTATTTTAATAACTTCATCGATATTATCTAAAGCAATTTTATACCCCTCTAAGATATGAACTCTTTTTTCTGCTTTATCTAATTCAAATTTAGTTCTTCTAATAATTATTATTTTTTGATAATCAACATATTTTGAAATTATTTCTTTTAAATTTAAAATTTTGGGTTGTCCTTCATCTAACATTAAGAAAATAATACCAAAACTTGTTTGTAATTGTGTATGTTTAAATAAATTATTTAATACTACATTAGCATTAGCTTCTTTTTTAAGGGTAATAACTAATTTAATACCATTTTTTAAGTTAGTTTCATCATGTAGATCACTAATACCATCAATTATTTTATCTCTTACTAATTCCGCAATTCTTTCTTGTAATGCTTTTTTATTTACTTGATAAGGTAATTCAGTAACAACAATTTGTGTTTTATTGTTATTTTCTACTATTTCTACTTTACTTCGAATAGTAATTGTACCTTTTCCTGTCTCATAAGCCTTTTTAATACCGCTATTTCCCAAGATTGTAGCAGCTGTTGGAAAATCTGGACCTTTAATATATTCCATTAATTCTGGTATTGTTATGTCGTTATTATCGATATAAGCAACACAACCATCAACTACTTCTCCTAAATTATGTGGTGGAATATTTGTTGCCATACCAACAGCAATACCCATTGTGCCACTTACTAAAATATTAGGAAATCTACTTGGTAATACTACTGGTTCTTTAGTAGTATTATCAAAGTTTGGCATAAAATCAATAGTATTTTTATTAATATCCCTTAATAATTCTAGTGATAATTTAGATAATCTTGCTTCTGTATAACGATAAGCAGCAGCACCATCACCATCGATTGATCCAAAGTTACCATGACCATCTACTAAAACATAACGATAACTAAAATCTTGAGCCATACGAACCATTGCATCATAAACAGATGTATCACCATGTGGATGGTATCTACCTAAAACAGCTCCGACTGTAGTGGCACTTTTTCTAAATGGTTTATCTGGCGTTAAATTGTCTTCAAACATTGTATACAAAATACGTCTATGAACTGGTTTTAATCCATCTCTTAAATCAGGTAAAGCACGAGATACTATAACACTCATTGAATATTCAAGAAAAGATTTTTCTACTTCATTTACTATATTTCTTTGTTCTAATTTATCCATAACTACCTCCTAAATATCCAAATTTTCTACATATACAGCGTTATTTTCAATAAATTGTCTTCTAGGTTCTACTTCTTCACCCATTAATGTTTCAAATACCTGATCTGCTCTTATGGCATCATCAATTGTTATTTGAATAAGAGTTCTATTTTCAATGTTCATAGTTGTATCACATAATTCATGAGCATCCATTTCACCTAAACCTTTATTTCGGCTTACCTCATATTTAATATTTGGATTTTTTTCTAATAATTCAGCTATATATGCATCTCTTTCTTCTTCATTTAATACATATTTTGTTGTCTTACCATGTTTTATATTAAATAATGGAGGTTGAGCGGCATATACATAACCACCTTCAATAATAGGTTTAAAAAATCTATAAAATAACGTTAATAATAAAATTCTAATATGAGAACCATCAACATCGGCATCAGTCATAATGATTATTTTATGATATCTTAATTTATTAATATCAAATTCATCACCAATACCAGTACCAAAAGCTGTAATCATACTTCTAATTTCTTCATTAGCTAATATTCTGTCTAATCTTGCTTTTTCAACATTTAATATTTTTCCTCTTAAAGGTAATACAGCTTGGGTTTTTGGATCTCTTCCACCCTTAGCAGAACCTCCAGCTGAATCTCCTTCGACTATAAATATTTCTGAAATAGAAGCATCTTTACTAGTACAATCAGTTAATTTTCCCCATTGATTAATTGTGTCTAAAGCACCTTTTCTTCTTGTAAGTTCACGTGCTCTTTTAGCTGCAACTCTAGCTCTAGCAGCTGTCATTGATTTTTCAACAATTAATTTTGCTTCATTTGGATTTTCTAATAAAAATCTTTCAAATCCTTCACTAAATACATCATCAGCTATTTTTCTTACTTCACTATTTCCCAATTTTGTTTTAGTTTGACCTTCAAATTGTGGATTTGGATGTTTACATGAAACAATCATTGTTAAACCTTCACGAACATCATCACCTGATAAAGGTTCATCATTATCTTTTAATATTTTATTAGTTCTAGCATAATTGTTGATAATTCTAGTTAATGCTCTTTTAACACCTTCTTCATGTGTTCCACCTTCATAAGTATTAATATTATTAGTAAAAGAATAAACATTTGAAGAATATCCTTCATTGTATTGTAAAGCTACTTCTATAGATATATCATCTTCTGAACCTTCTAAATGAATAATTTGTTCGTGAATTGGTGTTTTATTTTCATTTAACATTCTAACATATTCACTTATACCACCTTCATAAACAAATTCATCTTTTCTAATATTTAATGGATCTCTATCATCAATTAAAATTAACCTTAAACCTTTATTTAAGAAAGCTAATTCTCTTACTCTTGTTTTTAATACGTCATAATCAAAAATAGTAGTTTCAGTAAATATTTCTGAATCTGGTTTAAAAGTTACAGTAGTTCCTGTTCTATCAGGTGAACATTCATCAATTACTTTTAATGGTTCAACTGTATGACCGCCATTTTCAAATCTAATAAAATGAACTTTTCCATTTTGATATACTTTAACTTCAACCCAGCTACTTAAGGCATTTACGACAGATGCACCAACACCATGTAATCCACCTGATACTTTGTAGCCACCGCCACCAAATTTTCCACCAGCATGTAATACTGTATAAACTGTTTCTACTGTTGATAAACCTGTTTTAGCATGAATTCCAGTTGGAATTCCACGGCCATCATCTTTAACAGTTACTGAATTGTCTTTATTAATTGTTATTTCAATATCATCACAATAACCAGCTAATGCTTCATCAATAGCATTATCAACTATTTCCCAAACCAAATGATGTAAACCTTTACTACTTGTAGTACCGATATACATACCTGGTCTTTTTCTTACCGCTTCTAATCCTTCCAATACTTGAATATCCGAAGCATCATAATGTTCTTTCATCTTTCCACCTCTTCTGTTCTTATTATTTCGCCATTTTTTATCTTAAATATACTTACTGAAGAAAACTTCTTTTTATTTATTTTTTTTATTTCTGTAGTCGTTATAATAACTTGAATATCTTCGGAAATATATTTGATAATATTATTTTTCTTTATGTCATCTAATTCACTAAATACATCATCTAATAATAAAATAGGATTATTATTTTTAAATTGTTTAAAAATAGTAATTTCAGCTAATTTCATAGCTAAAACAGCCATTCTTTTTTGTCCTTGAGAACCATATACTTTTAAATTATTATTTCCTAAATAAAATTCTAATTCATCTCGATGTGGTCCATACAAAGTACTTCCTAACTTTATTTCTTTTTTTAAATTCTTATTCAATTTATCTAATAGATTTTTTTTAATATCTTCCGTTTCAAAGTTAGTAACATATGATATTTTAAAATCAGGTAATTTTGTTATTTCATAAAATATTTTTCCACAGTTTTCATTTAATTTTTCAACAAATTTTTTACGCATTTTATAAATTAATACTGAATTATCCACAAAATAATTAGTTATTATTTGAAAATAAGTATTATCTACTTCAATATTCTTAGCCATTTTTTTTAAATATTCATTTCTTATCTTTAATAATTTATTAAATTCATTTAATAATTTTAAATAATTATCTGATAATTGACTAAGTTCTAAGTTTAAAAAATTCCTACGATTATTAGGAGAACCTTTAATTATTTCCAAATCCTCTGGATAAAAAATAATAATATTTAGACTATTATTAATATAATCAGTTATTTTTTTTATTTCCTGATTGTCTATTTTTAATGTTTTTTTATCTTCTAAATAACTAATTTCATATTTTGTTTTAAATTTGTTTTTTTTAACTGTTCCCTTTATTTTACAACTACTTTTACCATTTTGAATTAAATTATTATCTAATAAATGTGATTTAGTAAGACCCAAAACATAAATACTTTCTAATAAATTGGTCTTTCCCTGAGCATTATTTCCATAAATAATATTAACATGACTATTAAATTTAATTTTTAATGAATCATAATTGCGAAAATTTTGAAGTTGTAATTCATCTAAATACATAAAGTCACCTCTTTTTTAATAAATGTCCAAATTTTCGTATTTTATGTATTTATGTACACCCATACTCATATATATATTATATCATAAAAA
>CALVSQ010000037.1 GCA_944359085.1 uncultured Bacilli bacterium
ACATTTTGTTGTAGAATTTCAGGAATTATTCATAAGTAAACTTATAATAGGAATTTATCACAAATTTAAGACAAATAATTGATTAAAACATATACTTATTTTAGAAAATATGATAAAATAATAAAGGTGATTTAAATGATAGATATAATAATTTTAGGAATAATCCAAGGAATAGCAGAATTTTTACCAATTTCTTCATCTGCTCATCTAATTTTATTTAGAGATATATTTGGAATAGGTACAAATATTGGAAGTAATATTGAACTTACTTTTGACTTGGCTTTACATTTTGGGACATTGTTAGCTATTATAATATTTTTCTTTAATGATCTATTTAAAATATTAATAGAAGGATTAACTAAAGGAGTTAAAACTAAAGATGGTAAATTGTTTTGGTATTTAATTTTAGCTACTATTCCTGCTGGGATTGTAGGAGTTTTATTTGAAGATATATTTGATTCTTTTTTCAGAAAACAATTATGGTTAATTGCTATTGCTTTAATTGTTATGGGTATTATAATTTATTTAGTTGATAAAAAATCAAAAATATCTATAAACATTAAAGAAATGAAATGGTATCAAGCTTTAATTATTGGATGTGCTCAAGTATTTGCTTTAATTCCAGGTTTTTCTAGAAGTGGTACAACAATTACAGCTAGCCGTGCTTTGGGATTAAATAGGGAAGATAGTGCGAAATTTTCATTTTATTTATCTGTTCCAGTTGTAGCGGGAGCATCTTTATTAAGCTTAATTAAAGATGATACATTAGCAATTATATTAGATAATTTAATGATATTTGGAGTAGGTATATTAATTTCATTTATAACAGGATTGTTATGTATTTCATTTTTATTAAAATATATTAAGAAAAATGATTTTAAAATATTTATGATATATAGAATATTATTAGGTATTTTAGTATTATTTATGTTATGGCAACGATAGTTGCTTTTTTTATAAAAAAATTAAGGATTAAACCTTAATTTGCTTTATTTATTAAATCATTTAATGTTTGTGGCATTGCTTGTTGTTGATTTGTTTCAGCTTCTTGTTCTATGTTAGGTGCTTGCTTTTCATTAGTGGTTTCTATATGTTCTTGACTATTAGGATTTTGATAAGTTATTTGGGAATCTATTTCTTGTTCTACTTGCTTTGAATTATCAGTTTGTTTTATTTCTGAATAATTATTCATTCTAAATTCTCCGTTATTGACATTTGTGTTAGCAAGAACTGTATTATTAATAGCACTCTTTAATCCGTAAGCTTTAGAACCTTTTTCATCATCTTCTAATTCAATTAATTTTAATACTTCTTCAACGGTAGTTAATCCCATTAAAACTTTTTCTAATCCATCTTCTAGCATTGTATTAACGTCAGATTGATATACTAAGTCTCTTAATTTATCTCTTCTAATACCAGCACTTATAGCATCTCTAATTTCTTGATTAAATAATAACACTTCATGAATAGCAATGCGTCCAGAATATCCGTTACCACATATTTCACATCCTTCAGTAGTATATATTTCCTCAACATCTTTATTTAATACTTCTTTAAATAATTCTTTTTCATATTCGTTAGTTTTTCTTAATTTACGACAATGAGGACATAATTTGCGCGCTAATACTTGTGATATGATTCCTTCTAAAGAACTAGCTAACAAATATCTTTCAACTTCCATATCCAGTAAACGCTCAATAGTATTTAATGAATTGTTGGTGTGAATTGTAGATAATACTAAGTGACCAGTGATAGAAGCACGAACTGCTATTTTAGCTGTTTCAGTATCACGAATTTCTCCAATCATAATTACATTAGGATCTTGACGCAAAATAGAACGTAATGCAGCTGCAAAGGTTAAACCAATTTCACTATTAGTTTGAATCTGGTTAATTCCTTCAATATTCATTTCTACTGGGTCTTCAACAGTAACTACGTTAGCAGCTTCAGTATTTAATCTTTGCAAGATAGAATAAACAGTTGTTGATTTACCGGTTCCAGTAGCACCAGTTACTAGAATAATTCCATTTGGAGCACTAATCATTTGAAGCACTTTTTTATAATTGCTGTCACTAAAACCTAAATTTTCAACACCAGCCAAACTCATTGAATAATCTAAGATACGAATAACTATTTTTTCACCACTATTAGTTGGAATACATGAAACACGAAGATCTAGATTAGTATCTTGTAATGTTGCTTTAATAGCACCATCTTGAGGTAATCTAGATTCTGTTATATTCATACCAGAAATAATTTTAATACGAGTAATTAAATTTTTCTTAATTGAATTAGGAACAACAGCATAATTGTGCAAAATTCCATCTATTCTAATTCTTATGTGCATTTCATTTTCTAACGGATCGAAGTGAATATCTGAAGCACCTCTTTTAGCTGCATCAACCATTATTTCATTTACTACTTCAACTACTGGTATTTTTTCAAAATCAAATTGTCTAATCATATTTTCAACCTCTTTTTTCTTTTAGGACTAGTTTTTATTCTAAAAATATTATATAATAGATTTAAGATAAATACAAGCTAAAAGGAGATAATTATGAAAAAAAATAATAAAAAGGGTTTTGTTTTAGCTGAAACAATAGCTGTTTCAGTTATTATTATGACAAGCTTAGTTATAGTTTATACTCAATTTGCAACATTAAATAATAGTTATAAAACATCTTTTAAATATAATAATGTAAATAATTTGTATTTAGTTAATAATTTAAGAAATTTTATTAGAAATGATGGATTAGATAGATTAATACCACTACTAGATAATAATGAATATGTGGACATTACGTCTTGCTCTAATGATATATTTGATGAATATTTATATTGTAGACTATTAGTTGATAACTCTAATATGAAAACTGTTTTATTTACTAAGGAAGATATTTCAGAATTAAAAAATAGTATAGATAATACTAATTATTCTCAAACTATGAAAAATTATATTAAAAAAATAAATAATTCAACAGGAAGTAGTCAAAGATTGATTGTTGAATTTGAAGATGAAACGTATGCAACATTATTATTTTATTTTAATGATGATGTTTCTATTAATTCTATTAATTTTGATTATACAGGTGGTGAACAAAGTTTTACTGTGTCAGAAGATGGAATATATAAAATAGAACTTTGGGGGGCACAAGGAGGAAATATTAATAATGATGCTTATACTTATACTAATGAACTAAGAGAATCAAATGTTACATATTATGGTGGAAAAGGAGCTTATACAACAGGTGAAATATATTTAAACAAAGGTACAATTTTATACATTCATGTTGGTGGCACTGTTGTTGAAAATAATGATTCAGTATGCAATGATGTTGGTGGCTATAATGGTGGGATATCTCTTGTTAGTAATCAATGTGTGTTTGGCTCGCCAGGTGGTGGTGCAACCGATATTAGAATAGTTTCTGGGCAATGGAATAATTTTGATTCTTTAAAATCAAGAATTATGGTTGCTGCTGGAGGTGGTGGAGCCAATTTCCGCAATTATGGCTATGGTGAAGGTAATGGTGGAGAAGGTGGAGAATTAGTAGGTTTAAATGGGTATGAATCAATGAAATCAGGTAGTTATTTCCGTCCTGATTATCCAAGAGGATATTTTATAGGGACTGGAGCAACTCAGAAATCTACTGGTTCTTCAATACATTATTATCTTAATGGGACTGTTAAAAATGAGTTGGCTGATAATATTCAATCAGGTGGAGGCGGTGGTTACTATAATGGAGGTTATTCTGCTCACGGAGGTGCTGGTGGTGGTTCATCATTTATTTCTGGATATGAAGGATGTGATGCCATTGCCAAAAATTCAACTAGCTCTAATATAATACATACAGGTCAACCAAATCATTATAGTGGGTATGTTTTTGTTAATTCACAAATGATAGCTGGAAACAAGAGTATGCCTAGTCCAAATGGTGGAAATATGATTGGAAAATCTGGTAATGGATACGCTAAAATAACGTATATAGGACAATAAATATAGAAAGGAGTAAATTATGAAAAAAGGATTTACAGTTGTAGAATTAATTGTATCTTTTTCTTTAACAATGGTAATAGTAGTTTTTTTATTCCAAATTGTTATTAGTTTAAAGAATATATATACTGCTAGTTTATTAAAAACTGAATTAATAAATAAACAAGCTATTATCAGCGATAAAATAAATACTAGTTTTAATCAAAAAACAATTAATAGGGTTACAAAATGTGGATCATACTGTTTAAAATTTATTTATAGTGATAATACGAGTGAAATTTTAAAAATAGATTCTAATGAAAATTCTTTTCAATTTGGAACATATAAAACTTTATTGCCAGATAATAGCTATTTTAAAAATGTTAGTCTTAACATAGCTAGTACTGGTACGTTTGATAAAAGTGAAAACGATTCCATTTTAATTTTAGATTTACCAATTTATAATGATATATTAAAAGATCAAAATTTCGGAGTCAAAATTGTATATCAATTTAATGAAGATAGCAGTAATATTTATTCTGTAGATTTTGATGAAAATTCCAATGAATATGGATATATAGCTTTAACGGGAGCAAAAGAAATTAGTTTATCTTATGGTGATGAATATAAAGAATATGGCTACTATGTGTATGATGTTGATGGTAATATAATAGATGGAGCAAAAGTTGTTATCGATAATCCAATTGATGATAATAATAATTTACCTCCTGGAAATTATGAAATAATATATTCTCTATATGATGAAGAAAATATTGTATATCAAACAAGAAGAAAATTAAAAATATATATGGACTCTACACTAACTAATATTGTAAAAAATCCAGGTTTTGAAACTGATGATAATTGGACTTTATCTAATGCATCATATGTTACAACAGAATCTTATAGTGGTAATAGAGCATTAAAATTTGAATCTGGTGCGTTAACTGCAATGTCTGAACAAGCAACAACTTATAAACCAATATATGGTCATAAATATTACGGAAGGTTAATGTTTAAATCTTCTAGTAATTTTACCTCAAATGATGATAGGTATGAATTAATATATAAAGATGGTGTTGGTTCTGTGCTTGTGCTTGTGCATAAAAATACAAAAAATTCTGAATGGCATTCTATATCTAATATTGTATCATTAGCGAACGACAATTATGTAAATCAAACTTGGAGATTTAGAAATTTTATTGTTAACGGTAGTTCGGTTTCATATGCAGATGATTTATTGCTAATCGATCTTACAAGTGCTTTTGGGGCTGGAAAAGAGCCGTCAAAAGAATGGTGTGATGAAAATATTCCTTTTTTTGAAAATCAATATAATTTAATTATTAATAAGTAAGCAATTAAACAAGCTATGATAACATGTATTATTCTTGTTAATAAAAAAGGCTTATATTTGATTTTAGTATCACTAATAATACTTAATATTTGAGTGTGAACTGATAATCCACCAAATGATATTATCATGCATATTAATAATGATTTATAAATTTTAGAAATATTTAGTAAACTAACATGTTTTAGTCCTTGTGTCATTTCCAAAAAACCACTTATAAATGTTTTATTTAGTAAAGATAAATGAAAATTGTTATCAATAATAGTTGTTATAATTAGAAACGTTGTTATAACACCTAAAATTAATAATAGTGTGTTTATTGTATTAATAAGAGAATTAGTAATAATACTACCAAATCTTTTATTATTATTAATTCTTTTATTATGCATGCTTAAAATAGCTTTTTTTAAAGAAAATTTATCATTTGTTATTTGACTAGGATTGTAATTCCTGAATATTAGGCCTATTATAACATTTGATATGTAGTGAGAAATTAATATTATCAATCCTAACTTTTTATCTTCTAAAAAAGTTACTGAAATCGTTCCTAAAATAAATAATGGATTGGAAAAATGTGAGAACATTAATATTTTAGTAGCTTCTTTTTCAGTTAATTTATTCTGTAAGTATAATTCTTTAGTGTATTTAGCATTACTAGGAAAACCTGATAACATACTCATGATAAATACAAAAGAAGCATTACCATTAATTTTAAATAATTTTTCAAAGATAGGTTTAAATAATTCTCCTACTAGTTCTATAAATCCGTAATTTATTAAAATTTCAGATAAAACAAAAAAAGGAAACAAAGAAGGAAATACGTTATTTATCCAAATATTAAAAGAATATGATACTGCATTCATTATTGTTTCCGATTCACTTAATATTTCATAACCACATATTATTAAACATATCATTATTAGTATACTAGTTAATTTTTTCATTTTATCACTCATTTTCTAAAGGAGGAATTTATGTTCAATAAAATATATGATAGATTAAAACAATTTATAAAACAAAATTATATTTATTTTATAATACTGATAATTGCGGGCTTTATTTTTTATTTTCCACTTCCTTATTATATTGATGCTCCAGGAGGTCTAATTGATGTGTCTGAAAGATTAGATGTAGAGGATGGATATCCAATTAATGGCTCTTTAAATTTAGCTTATATTTCAGAATTTAAGGCTAATATTCCAACTTTAATATATGCTTATTTTAATAAAGATTGGGAAATTGTAAAAAAAGAAGATGTAGTAGCATCAAATGAAACTATTGAAGAGAATGATTATCGCAATCACTTATTATTAGAAGAAGCTAATCAAAATGCTGTAATGGTAGCTTTTGATAAAGCTGATGTAGATTATGAAATAAAAAATAGAACAGTTAATATTATTTATATTTATGAAGAAGCTGATACTGATTTAAAGATAGGTGATCAAATTATTGAAGTTAATGGAGTTAAAGTAAGTAGTAAAGAAGAAGTATTAAATGAAATCAATAAATCTGATAGTATTCAATTTAAGGTTATTAATAATGGAATTGAATATGAAAGATATGCTAACAAAGTTGATATTGATGGATCAAAATTAATTGGAATAATGGTATGTGAAACAAAAGAAGTAATTCCTTCTAAAGAAGTAAATATTAACTTTAAAAAATCTGAATCAGGACCTTCAGGAGGATTTATGATGGCATTATCTATTTATGATATTTTAACGAAAGAAGATTTAACAAAAGGACTAAAAATTGTAGGAACTGGTACTATTGATGAATTAGGTAATGTTGGCGTAATTGGTGGAGTTGAACATAAAATAAAAGCAGCTGTTAAAGAAAATGCTGATATATTTTTTGTTCCAACCGGAAATTATGAAGAAGCAAAATCAACTGTTCTAGAAAATAATTTAGATATAAAATTAATAGAGGTTAAACATATTGATGATGCTATAAATTGCTTGAATAACATGGATTAAAATCTATTGACAAAATGGTAATTTATATGTAGAATATTAGTCATACAAAAAGGAAGAAGATCATTATGGATAAATATTTTATATTAATAAATCAACTAAAACAAGAATTAAACAAATTGAAAGAAAAAAGAAACGTTGTAGAAAAAAAGCTATCTGATTATAAAGATAATATAAGATTATTAAAATCAAAAAATTATATTGAAAGTACTTATATTGAAAGAAATCAAAATAATTTAACTGATTTAAATAATGTAGATAATTATTATAAAGAAAAAAAGAAAAAATATTTAACAACATTAATAAAATTTTTTGCTGTTTTATTTGGTTTGACATTATTACCAAATTTATTAACAGGAGTAGTAATAGGAATTTTAATGAAATTTATAGTAACTTTAGCTATTTCTACATCTATTGTTGGAGGGATTTATTTTATTACTAAAAAATCAGAAGATAAATTTTTTAAAGGGATAGATCCTAATAAATTAAGAGAAGAAATAAATAATTTTGAGCAAAACATATCTTTAAGACAACAAGAAATTGAAAAATTAACTAAAAAAATTGAAAATCTTGAAAAAATATCATCAGATTTGAAACAAAAGATAGAATTAAAGCAAAATTATTTAAATCAGATTTCGCAAAAAAGAGAACAAATAATTGAGGAAATATTAGGAGAATTAATTGAAGATCGAATAGATAAAGGTAATTTAACATTAGCAAAACAAAAAATTTTAGAACAACCAAAGTAGGTTGTTTTATTGTAAAATAATTATATTTTTGTTATAATTTAAGAGGTGGTAGTATGACTTTAGATAGTGTAGATATAAACAAAGTAACGCCGATGATGAGGCAATATATAGAAACTAAAAAACAAAATAAAGATATTATTGTTTTTTATCGTTTAGGAGATTTTTATGAAATGTTTTTTGAAGATGCAATTACTGCTTCTCATGAACTAGAGTTAACTTTAACAGGTAAATCGGCTGGTTTAGAAGAAAGAATACCAATGTGTGGTGTTCCTTTTCATTCGGCAAATATTTACATTGATAAATTGGTCGCTAAAGGATATAAAGTTGGTATTTGTGAACAATTAGAAGATCCAAAAAATGCTAAAGGTATAGTTAAAAGAGGAATGGTTCAAATAGTAAGTAGTGGTACTTTATTTAATGAATCATTGAATGAAAAAGAAAACAATTATATAGGTGCTATTATTGATTTTAATTATGGTTATGCTATAAGTTATGGTGATATAACAACAGGTTCAATTTATACATTTTTATTAGATCATAATCCTTCTAAATTAGTAAGCGAAATAGTAAGTATTGGTATTAAAGAAGTAGTTGTTAGTGAAAATTTTAATAAAGATATTTATTCATTATTAAGAAATAATTTTAAAATAACTGTTTCTTTATTTGATAAAAAAGAAGATT
>CALVSQ010000038.1 GCA_944359085.1 uncultured Bacilli bacterium
ATTTCCGAATTGGTACTATATATACTAATTCAAAAGATTGATTTTGTCAACCTTTTTTTATTATTTTAATGAATTTTTTAATGTATTTAATATAAAATCTTTATTATTTTCGTCACTATTAGTCCATAGTACTTCAAAAAACACTCCTAAACCAGGTAAAGTAATTTCATCTTTTTCTTTAATTGAAGCTTCAATAGAAGCTTTTATTTCATCTATTTCTGATCCTTTAAAATTAGAAATAATATGTTTTCTTATATCGATATTCATATAATCATCCTTTCAAATTTATTTTGTCTAAAAAAAAATAAAATATGTATTTATTTTTTATTTAAATTATTATATAATGTTATTGGAGGTTAAGAATATGGAAGGTTGGATTATTGCTTTAATAGTAGGAGGAATTGTTTTATTAATTTTATTATTTATTGGAACAACTTATAATAGTTTAGTTTCATTAAGAAATAAAGTTAAAGATCAATGGGCTCAAATTGATGTATTATTAAAAAGAAGAACTGATTTAATTCCTAATTTGGTTGAAACTGTAAAAGGTTATGCAAAACATGAAAGTGAAACATTAGAAAATGTTATTGCAGCGAGAAATAAAGTAGTTGATGCAAAAACAACTGAAGAAGAAATTAAAGCAGATGGAGAATTATCTAGAGCATTAGGTAGACTTATGGCAATAGCAGAAGCTTATCCTGATTTAAAAGCTAATACAAACTTTTTAGATTTACAAGCTAATTTAAAAGATACGGAAGATAAGATTCAATATGCTAGACAGTTTTATAATGATGCAGTACTTATTTATAAAAATAAACTAGAAATGTTTCCTTCTAACATTATTGCTTCAATGTTTGGATTTAAGCAAGAAGCATTCTTTGAAGCTAGTGAAGCTGATAAAGAAGTACCAAAAGTACAATTTTAAAAAGCTTACTTATGTAAGTTTTTTTTAGGAGGTAAAAATGAAAAAATTATTCATTCTATTTTTCTTTTTCTTTTTCTTTTTTATTCCAATTGTAAATGCTGATTACCAAGTAACCGATTACAAAATAGATATGACAGTTTTAGAAAATGGTGATATTGAAGTAATTGAAGTGTTTAAAATGGAAGGTGAATATAATGGATTTGAGAGAATAATTAATTATAAAAATAATTATATTGGCTATAAAGGAGAAAAATTAGCGAGTGTCGATGGTAATTTGTATAATATTTCATCTATTCAATTAAATGAAGTAAGAGCAATTAATTATGATGATAAATTAACTTTAGAAGAATTAAAAGAAAATGGTGATTTATTTAAAAAAGTAGATCTAGCTACTAAAGGTGAGCATGGTGTTTATACAATTACTAAAGATGAAAATAGTGAAATATTTAAAATATATAATCCATCTAAAATGAATAAAGATTTTTATTTAAGTTATACACTTAAAAATGTTGTTATTAATCATAATGATGTATCAGAATTTGCTTTATTTTTGTTTAATCAAATAGAAGAAGAAATAAAATCTTTAGAAATAACTATTCATATTCCTAATAATTTAGAATTATTAAAAGGTTATGTTCATAAAGATGGTACTATAAAAATAATTGATGAAGAAACATTACAAATAAATGTTAAAGATTTAAAAGTAAATGATAATCTTGATATAAGAGTAGTTTTTGATAATAATATTGTTAAAGCAAATAAAGTAACAACTGAAAATGTTTTAGAAAAAATAGAAGATTTAGAAAAAAAATTTGAAGAAGAAATAAATAATCCTTTAGATGATGAATATATTAAAGTCCAAGAGGAAGCATATCAATTAGTAACTAAAGTAGAACAAACATATAATAGAACAGATTATGAAAATGCAGTAATATCAATCAATAAATTGAAAGAAAAAGATGAATTAAAAATAAACTTATTAATAAGACTTATGAATGTTGAACCTAAAATAGAAAGAAAAGAAACAATTACGAAAGTTATTTTAAGTAGTATTTTATTAATTTGGTCAATTGGTATCATAATAATTATTTATCAACTGTATAAAAAAAATAGTAAAAATATAAATAATAAATTAGAATTAATAGATATTGGATATATTATGCGAAGAAAAATAACTAATAATGATTTTGCTGCATTATTACTTTCTTTA
Source organism: uncultured Bacilli bacterium (assembly GCA_944359085.1). Taxonomy (GTDB): domain Bacteria; phylum Bacillota_I; class Bacilli_A; order RF39; family UBA660; genus Faecisoma. The sequence continues at coordinate 2,136 of CALVSQ010000038.1, forward strand.
AACGCTAATAAAAAAATAACAATAACTAAAACTAATGGAACCTATAAATTAAAACAAAATACAAAAGATTTATCCATTATAGAACAAAAACTAATTAAACTTATATTTGAAGAAAATGAGGAAACAACATTTACAAAAATTAAAAAAAGAGCAATTAATAATTATGACAATTTTATTAATAATTATTCTAATCTTTTAAATACAACTATGAATGAAATAAATAAAAAACATTATTATGAAAATTTACTTTTTATTAAAATAATAGGAATTTCTTATTCTATTTTAGGAATAATTATGAGCATATTTTTAATAGGTAAAGATACTTACTTTTCATCATATACAACACTTTTTATAGCGGTAATTACATTGATATTTTTAGTATTGTTTTATAAACGAACACCAGATGGATTAAAAAAATATCAAGAATTAAAAATGTTAAAAAATAATATTGATATTTTAAATAAAGAAGATATAATCAAATCAATTAGTTTAGGATGTTTTGGTAACGCAAGTAAATTTTATCAAGATATTGTTTATCAATTTGATGATGTTATTAAAAGTGCTTATTTAAGCAAAAAACAAAAACATGAAGAATTTATAAAAATATAAAAAATGAAGTTTAATTGACTTCATTTTTACATCATTTGATAATTAGAATTATTGTAAGGATTGTTTGAGTTAACTAAATTTTCTAAAGCAGTTACTCTTTTTTCTAAGTTAGTGATTTGATTCATCCAATCTTGATTCATTGTTTGATTAGGCATTTGTTGATATGGTATTTGATTAGGCATTTGTTGAAAAGGCATTTGGTTAGGGATTGGCATCATTGGCATCATTGGCATTTGACTATACATAGAATATTGCATACCACAGTCTCTATCTTTTTTCATAATTTTCCTCCTTTGTTCTAATTAATTATATGCTTTATAAAAAAAATGGTGTATAATTATGATTGGTGGTATTATGCGATTAAGAAATATTAAAGGTGCACAAAATATAATAGAACAAAGTTCATATTTGATTAGTGAACCATTTAATCATAAAGGCAAATTTAAAGAATTATTTGGTAATGATAATAAAATAGAAGTTGAAATTGGAATGGGTAAGGGTAATTTCATTATTGAAAAAGCTAAATTAAATCCTGATATTAATTTTATTGGTATTGAAAAATATCCAACAGTTTTAGTAAGTGCATTAAAAAAATTAGAAAATACAAATTTACCTAATTTAAAAATAATATGTATCGATGCTAATTATATAGATGAAATATTTGATAAAGAAATAACTAAAATATATTTAAATTTCTCTGATCCATGGCCTAAAAAAAGACATGCCAATAGAAGATTAACAAGTTTTACATTTTTAGATAAATATAGTAAAATATTTAAAGGTGATTATTTAATAGAAATGAAAACAGATAATAGAAATTTGTTTGAATATTCGTTAGTAAGTTTAAGTCAAAAGGATTATATTTTAGAAGAAGTAAAATTAAATTTATATGATGATTTAGATTTAGATAATGTTCAAACAGAGTATGAAAAAAAATTTGTATCTATTGGATTGCCTATATATAAATTAAAAGTTATACATAAAATTGACAAAAACTAATTGCCAAAATATTGTAAAATTTGTTATAATATATATGAGTAGGTGAGTCATATGAAAAAAGTGTTACTTCTTTGTTTGCTACTTTTATTAACTGGATGTTCTGTCGTTAGAATAGATACATCAAGTGTTGATAATATTGTTAATGTAGTTTTATCAAAAGACAATCAACTATATAATCATATTGGTAAAGGTTATAAATACTATATTCCAAGAGGAGTATCTTATATTGATACAAATGATTATAATGATGTTTTATATTCTAATGGTATATATTATTATTTATATATTGACATAATAAGTTATTATTATGATAAAGTGCAACAATATGAAGTAAATGAAAATGCTTATTATTCAAAAAGTATTTCTATAAAGGATAAAGAAGGATATTTAGAAATAAATAAACAAGATGATGATCGTTATTTTATTGAATTTATGTATAATTATTCAAAAATTGAAGTAATAGCTGAGTATGATCAAATAAATGACATTGTTTTAAATGCTACATACATATTATCAACTATTAAGTTTAATGATAATGTTATAGAAGCAATGTTAGATGATAATTTTTTGGTAAGTGAAGAAAAATATGATATATTTACTTCTAAAAAAGAAACAAACGATTTTTTGAAATTAGAAGAAGAGGTGGAATAAAATGGGATTATTTGATAAAGTCAAAAATTTATTTACAGAAGAAGAGGAACCTATAAAAAGTGAAGTTATTCAAGTTGAAATTCCAGCTCCTGTTAAAGAGAAGAAAGAAGAAAAAATTGAAGAAGAACCTAAAAAAGAAATTAAAGAAGAGAAAAAACCTGCACCTATATTTTTTGATGATGCATATTTTAAAGAACTAGAACAACCTAAAAAAGAAGTAAAATCAAGTTATTTAAAGGAACAAAATAAAGTAAAAGAAGAAAAGAAACATTTTAAACCTACACCAATTATTTCTCCTGTTTATGGTGTTTTAGATAAAAATTATAATAAAGAAGACATAACGCCAACAAAAAAAACACATTATACTAATACTACAATAACTATCGATGAGGTAAGAAAAAAAGCTTATGGTACTTTAGAAGATGAATTAGAAAATACAATTAATAATTTGGTTGTTCCTAATGATAATAATGATGATGATTTATTTGATGAATTAATTGATAAAGAAGAACCAATTAATATTATTGAAGAAGAAGAACACTCTAATATGGTAGCTGAATCAATGGATAAAAAACCAATTACTGAAAGTGAGTTATTTGATTTAATTGATAGTATGTATGAGAAAGGAGAATAAAAATGGTTGTTGATTTAAAAGAACTATTTGTTGTAATATTATTTATTTCTTTGATTATACTAATAATAACTACAACTGTTGCAATGATTAATTTAATTAAAACTTTAAAGAAAGTAAATAAAATTGTTGATGATGTTGATTATAAAGTTAGTAAATTAAATGGTTTGTTTGATATAATTGACAATACAACTGATGTCATAAATACTTTTAGTGATAAAATAGCTACAGGTATATCAAATGGTATTAGTTGGCTAATTAATAGAAAAAAGAAAGGTGATAATGATGAGTAAGAAAAAAAGTGGTTTTGGAAAATTTTTATTAGGTGCAGGAATTGGAGCAGGATTAGGTATATTATTTGCTCCTAAAAAAGGATCAGAAACAAGAAAAGAATTAAAATTGAAAATTGATGAATTGATTGCTAAAGCAAAAGAAATTGATATTGATGAAGTAAAAGAAACAGTTGAAACTAAAATAGAAGAAATTAAAGCTGAATTAGAAGATTTAGATAAAGAAAAAGTTTTAAAAATTGCTAAGAAAAAAGCAAAAGATATTGAAACGAAAGCTGAAGAGTTGTTAAATTACGCAATTGAAAAAGGAACACCTGTGTTAGAAAAGGCAGCTAATTCAGTAAAAGAAAAAACAATTGAAGTTACAAAACAAATATTAACTAAATTAGAACAAAACTAATTTAGTTTTTTTGTAAAGTAAAAAAAATATTTTTAAATCTTTCTAAAATATGATATAATTATATAGAAGGTTAAGGTGTAGGTAATGAAAATATGTAAAATATTTTTTAAAATAATATTTATATGTTGTTTGTTAATTTCTAATTTTTATATTCCTAAAGTAGAAGCTAAAACAATAGGAGAATTAAAGCAAGAATTAGCTGACTTGAAAGAAGAATATAAAAATAATCAATTGCAACAACAATTAACAGAAGAAGAAATTGCAAAAACAAAGGTAAGAATAACAGAAATAAGAACAAGAATAACTGACATTCAAAAAAATATATATGATTTAAAAAATACAATTGAACAATTAAATAAGGATATTGAAGCTAAGGAAGAAGAAATAAAAGATATATTATTATTTTTTCAATTAGCTAATGGTGAAAATGCTTATTTGGAATATGCTTTCGGGGCAAAATCATTTACTGATTTTATTTATCGTTTAGCTGTTTCTGAACAATTAACTTCATATAATGATGAATTAGTTGAAGAATATAAAGCAGATATAGAAGAAAGTAAAAAGAAATCAGAAGAATTGTCACAAGAAGAAATCGATTTAAATAATGAACGTGATGATTTGGAAGTTGAAATTGCTAAATTAGGTGATAGATTAGCTGAATTAGATAGTGATGCTATTTCAATTGAAGAACAATTAGAAATGAAAGAATCAGAGTTAGAATTATACACTTCTTTAGGGTGTAGTGATAATGAATCTATTGAACAATGTGCTGCTAATATCTTACCTCCAGATACAACTATGTGGCGACCAATTCCAACCGGATATATTTCTGGTTATTCAGGATGGAGAATAAGTCCTATTAATGGTAATGAAGAATTTCACCATGGATTGGATATGTCTGATAGTGGTGCTAATTATAGAAACTATCCAATATATCCAATTGCTAATGGACTTGTAGTATATGTTGATAATAGTGATACATCTTCATGTGGTGGTAATAAAGTGTATATTCAACATTATATCAATGGCCAATTCTATACAAGTGGTTATTGGCATTTAAGAGATGTTTTAGTTCGAAAAGGGCAAACTGTTACTAAAAATACTCAAATAGCAATTATGGGTGGTTATAGTGGCACAGAATATTGGGATAAATGTTCAACTGGCGCTCATTTGCATTTAGAATTATCAGATGAACCATTTAATGTTGAAAATGGTGGCAGTGAAAATATTTGGGGATTACGTGATGGATTTTTACGACCTGAGTATCATATCAATTTTCCAAATAAAGGAGTATATTGGTCAGATCGTACAACGAAATATAGTAATAATTATTAATTAAAGCCTCTTTAAAAATTAAAGAGGCTTTTTTATAACAAAAAAAGATATTTTATTTATCTTTTTTATATAATTTCATTGTAGAATCATATGAATCTTTGATTACTTCATCATAAATTACCATATTATATTTTTCTCTTAATCCTGCCCAATAAACCATACTAGCATTTTCTTCACTTAATAATTCATCAATTAAATTATCAATAACTTTATCTTTAACTTCATCTAATGCAGGTTTTTCTTTTTGGCTTACTTTATAGATTATATGATAACCAAATTCAGTTTCAACAGCTTCAGTAGTCATTTCACCAACTTCTAATTTTTCAACAGCTTCCCAGAAACCTTCAACTAAATTGCTTTCGTTAGTTATATTTTCTAATAACCCACCTTCACTAGCAGTACCTGTATCATCTGATTTTTCTTTAGCTAAATTAGCAAAATCTTTTTCTAAATCTTTACTTTCTTGTAATTGTTTAATTAATTCAGTAACTTCTTCTAATGCTTTTCTTTTTTCTTCTTCTTTTTCAGTAGAAGTCATATCGTCATTAACTTCTGGTTTTATTAAAATGTGTCTAATTGTTGATTCACCATAGATATTTTTATCATATTCTTCTTGAATTTCTTCTTCTTTAATAACATCAGTTTCTAAATATTTTTCTAAAACTAATGATTGTTTATAATTGTTTTCTAAACTTTCTATTAAATCATCATCATTTTTAAAGCCATAATATGCTAAAAAATTATTCCAATCATTTCCATAATATGCTTTATATGAATCATATTCAGCTTTAGCTTGTTTTTTGGATTCTTCTTTCATTTCATCAGTTAATTCTTGTTCAGTAATATAATCATTTACTAAATTAATTAGTACACCTGTTCCATTAACATCTTTTAATTCTTCAAAGAATTCTTCTGCAGTAAATTGTTTACCATTTAATTCTACAACGACTTCTTTACCATCAACTAATTTTGGTTCATATTTACATCCAGTAACTAGAAGAGGTAAACATAATAATAGTAATAAATATTTCTTTTTCATACTTTCTAAATCCTTTCTTTTATTACTTGCAAAATAATTATAACAAAATAAAATAAAAAAAACAATATTTTTTTAATATCTATCACAAAACTTTCAAAATTCCATACAATAATGTGAAAAGACAAAAAGGAGGATGATTAATATGTGTTGTAATAACGGAATTTCTGGTGCTGCTATCGTTTTAGTACTTTTTATTCTTTTAATAATTATACTTGGAGCTTATATTTAATATAAAGGAGTAATATATATGTGTGAAAAAAATACCTGTACATGCAAAAATAATAGTGGGTATATTATTGTAATAGTATTATATATTTTATTAGCTATTATTTTAGGTGCGTGTCTTAATTAAGAGGATAGTTCCTCTTTTTATTTTGTAAAAATTTTACATATATATCTGTCAATAATTTTTGATTAATTCCTAAAAATAAATTAAAATAATTTTTTGATTAGTTCCTTTTTCTTTTGAAAATTT
>CALVSQ010000039.1 GCA_944359085.1 uncultured Bacilli bacterium
TCGTGGATTTTTTCCCATTTTGCGACTTTTTTTTAAAAGTTTTAAATTCCTATTGACTTTTAATAGTTAGTCACCTATTTAATTATATCAAAAAAAGATGAATAATCATCTTAAAATTTTATTTCACTAATAAATTCTTTATCAAATAAAACTAATTTATAAGCATGTAAACATAATCTTTTATAGTTATTAGTACCATATTTTTTATCTCCTAAAATAGGATGACCAATATTACTTAATTGAACTCTTATTTGGTTTTTTTTACCTGTTTTAATATTTATATCTAATAATGAATTATTATTTATTTCTTTTATTTTTTTGTATTCCGTAATAGCTAAAGCACCATTATTTGATACATAAACAAAATGATTTTGGTTTTCTTTTAAATAATTTTTTAATATATCACTTTCTTTAGTAATACCATTTACTAAAGCTAAATATCTTCTTTCTACTTTATCCCAATTATCTTGTAGATAATTTTTAGTTTTAATGTTTTTGGCAAATACTATTAATCCAGATGTATCTTTATCTAATCTATGAACAATAAATATTTTATTTTTTTTATTATTCTTTTTAACATAATCACTTACTAAATTATATAAAGATATTTCTTTATCATTTGATATTGTTAATAAATTATAAGGTTTATCTACTACTATTATATCTTTATCTTCATATATAATTTTAATATCTTTTGATTTATTATATTTATTAATAGTAACTTCATCATTTATTTTTAACATATAATCATATTTAGTAACTACATTATTATTTACTAAAACACTACCATTTTTTAATAAAGTTTTATAATTTTTAAACTGTTTTAAATAATCAATTAATCTTTCTTCTTTAATTACTTTCATCTAAACCATACTTTTCTATATATTCAGAATAACTAATTTGTTTATCTTTATATGTACCATCAAACTTTATTTCAATTAATCTATTACTTACAGTTTCAATTAATTCTTGGTCAAAAGTAGAAAATATAACAACACCCATAAATCTATTTAATCCTTCATTTAAAGATGTAATTGACTCAATATCCAAATGGTTAGTAGGTTCATTAAATAATAATACATTAGATCTTTCTAACATCATTTTACTAAACATACATCTAACCTTTTCCCCACCAGATAAAACATTTACTTTCTTTAATACTTCTTCACCAGAAAATAACATTCTACCTAAAAATCCTCTTATATAACTATCATCTTTATTGTCACTATATTGTTTTAACCAATCAACCATATTTAAATCATTAAAATATTCATCATGATTCTTTTTAAAATAACTTATTTTTACATTACCGCCTATTTTAATAGTTCCACTATCAGGTTTTATATTACCGCTTATTATATCTAATAATATAGTCTTACCTATTTCGTTATTTCCTATTAGAGCTATTTTATCATTTGGTCTAATGGTTAAATTTAAATTTTTAATAATATCTTTATAATTAATATTTTCTAAAGTAATAACTTCTTTACCAACATTTTTATCAAAATCAAAATTAATATAAGGATATTTTCTACTAGATGGCTTAATTTCATCTAAAACAATCTTTTCTAATGATTTCTTTCTTGATGTTGCTTGTTTAGATTTAGAAGCATTAGCTGAAAATCTTCTAATAAAATCTTCTAACTCTTTAATTTTTTCTTCTTTTTTCTTATTTGATTCTTTCATTTGCTTTTGAATTAATTGACTAGATTGATACCAAAAATCATAATTACCTACAAATAAAGTAATTTTATTATAGTCAATATCCAACATATGTGTACAAACTTTATTTAAAAAATGTCTATCATGGGATACTACTAAAACAGTATTTTTAAAATTAATTAAAAATTCTTCTAACCACATAATACTTTTAGCATCCAACCCATTAGTAGGCTCATCCAATAATAATATATCAGGTTCACCAAATAAAGCACTAGCAAGTAAAACTTTTACTTTATCACTATCTTTTAAATCTTTCATTAATAAATTATGTTTACTATTGTCTATACCCAAATTATTTAATAAAATAGCGGCATCACTTTCTGCTTGCCAACCATTTAAAGAAGCGAATTTTTCTTCTAAAATAGCTGCTCTCATACCATCTTCATTAGTAAAGTCTTCTTTCATATATAAATTATTTTTTTCTATCATTATTTGATATAATTTGTTATTACCCATAATAACTACATCAATAACAGTCATATCATCAAATTCGTTATGATTTTGTTTTAAAACAGATATTCTTTCACCCTTACCAATTATTACTTCACCGGTAGTAGATTCAATACTACCTGATAATATTTTTAAGAAAGTTGATTTCCCTGCACCATTAGCACCTATAATACCATAACAATTATCTCCATTAAATTCCAAATTAACATTTTCAAATAAAGTTCTTGTATTAAATCTTAAACTTAAATTATTAACTTTTAACATAAAAACCACCTGAATAAGTTTATCATATAATAATTAAAAAATCTAGTATGTTTCAACTAGATTAAATCTTTTATTGTAATATATATGGTGACTGAGCTGTTCCATTTCCACCAGTAAAAGTTAAATCTGACTTCAGATATATAGCTGGACGAATTCGAAGATCATTTGTAGTAGGATACCAGTAAGTTGCTATGTTTCCTTTAGAATCTATAATATTAATAAATTCTCCAATTTTATTCATTGTAGAATACATTGGCGAACCAAAACTATCAAAATTTTCTATGGTGTTCAGATCTGTAAAAGATTCTAGTTTGGGGGCATCTTTCATTAATCCTACATCTATATCATTTCCACTAAACATTTCGCCTATTACTGGCAAACCAATGTCGGCTTGTAATGTTTTGTTTTGCACATCTTTATAATTTGCATTTTCTAAATATTCACCTATATAAAATGTTTGATTTCCATCATATTTATATAAATCACTTATTCCTGCAAGGAATGGATTTAATAATACTTCGTATACGATACTGTTTGTAGTTATGTCAGAAGTACTTCCAATCGAAAACGTATGGAGAAGGTTACCATTTAATACCACTTTAATACTATCTTCATCTTTACTTACCACTCTAAAAGTACAAACATTATCATCTCCACACCAACCATCATCTTTATTATAAGGAACATTTATATATTCGCCTATTTGAATATCGTTTGTGTTTGATGCTTTATGTCTTGTGCGAAAACTATTAACAAGAGTTCCATCTCCATCGGTTATAGTTATATCAGTAATCTTTACAACAACACGCACACCTGATGCCAATGCATAATCTTCATCTATATATTTTGATATATCTCCACTAGAATCTATAACACTAAGGTAAGATAAATCATACCTGTTTCCTAACCAAAAGCTATCTTCTATGTCTAAAAACGAATCAATGCCATTTGCTCTTTCATATTGTTTTGCATCTAATAAACCTATCCTTTGCGTTATCGTCATAGAATCAACATCCGTATATGTTCCTATATTAAATGTATTATCTAATATATTGTTTTGTATACTACTATCCAAACTATTCTAAAAATATTCATTTAACCATGTGTTTATATAACTTGATCCATATTCTTCTTGAGTTTTCCAAACTGATTTTGCTGCATAAATAGATGTCAATGGTTGCTGAGTAATTAAAGTTAATGTTTTGCTTTCAGTATCAAATTCCAATACTCGCCATTGATGACCACCATACCATAAGAAATTATTTGCTACTTGTTCATTTGTTCCTTTATAATAATATAAATTAGGATTTGTACTATCTTTTACTAATCCAGTTTGATTTCCTTCTTGATATTGTTCTAATAAAATATTTATTAAATTTTCACCTTCACTTGGATTATTTTCTGAATCACCGTTATATATTCCTAAAAATTCACTATCATCACAGGCATAATGTTTTTCATTAGCATAACAATATTCTTTATCCTTGTTTTCAAATTTACATTTATACATAATAACACCATTATCAGTGCTATATAAAATATTTTCACAAACTACATCTCCACCACTTTTTTCAACATTACTTAAAAATGTTTCATCAATAACTGGTATCGATCCATCCATAGATTGATTATAATATTCTTGTTTAATTGCTCTAGCATATCCCTCAATACTTCTTAAATTAGCACTTTCTTTTGAATCATCAATTACGTTTAAAATTATTGGTGTTGCGATTAGTGCTACTATAGCTAATAAACTAATTACAGCTAATAATTCTATTAATGTAAAACCTTTTTTCATTTTATCACCCTCGTACTATATAAATTATATCTTATTTTTTATTCTTAATCAATATTTTTGTAATTAATTTATGGATTTCAACTATTATAAGTGGTACTAAAGAAAGAATTATAATAATTAACCATTCTAATAAAGTTGGTTGTTGTAATGATAAAAATGAAGCTATTGGTTTAATAAATACTAACATTAACAATACTATTAAAGATATAAGCATAACTAAATACAAATGCCAATTACGTGCATGTTTTTTAGAAAAGAAAGATATTGTTGAAGAATGTTGATTAAGTGAATGCATTATTTGTGATAAAGATAGTATTATAAAAGCCATAGTAACAGCTTTTTATATACTTCATCACATAACATAAAAAATCTAGTATTTAAACTAGATTAAATTTTATTTATCCTATTCGGAAAGCTGGCGCTACACCTGATATTAAATCTGCATTACGATAATCCCTAATTCCAACAGCGGTTACAATAAAGAAGAATTTATCGTTGTAATAAGGATTAGAGTTTGCTGAACGTAACCACCAATAATTTGCATTGCCTCGATAATTTTTAATAAAAAATTCTGAAGAATTATTTTTTTCATAATAATCTATTGGTCTCGTTCTTGATGAAGCATTGTCATCAGGATGATCAATTGCATTTACTTCTTTGAGAGAAAATAAATACAATTTATCATTTGATATAAAATTAGACGAATCATTTCCACCATGACTTGATACAGTATATGTGTTAATTACTACTTCTTTTAATTCTTTTGGTAAAGCATTATATATATTATTATTAATAAAATCATACATCTCACTGTCTGGCCATCCGCCAATATTAGTCATAGTAGAATTCATGTTGTGTTCTGTTATAATATCAACAAATTCAACCACAAATCCGCAGGCTGTCTGCGAAAAACCTTCTGTTGCACATTCGGATGGTGTTGTATTATTGGCTATTCTTACTGTAAATGTTTGTTCACTACCATTTGTATATCCAGCTATAGTTACTTCTTTTGTGTCTCCTACATTATAAGTTTCTTCTGCTTTTCCTGCTTTAACGATTGCTGCTATCGTTTCCCATGAATCTTCAGCAAAAGATTTTGAATGTATTAAATCTTGTCCTTCGTATATTTCTAAAAATTCACTATCATCACAAGCGTAATGTTTTTCGTCAGCATAACAATACTCTTTACCCTTGTTTTTAAATTTACATTTATACATAATAGCACCATTGTCACTACTATATAAAATATTTTCACAAACTACATCTCCACCACTTTTTTCAACATTACTTAAAAATGTTTCATCAATAATTGGTGTTAATCCATCCATAGATTGATTATAATATTCCTGTTTAATTGCTCTAGCATATCCTTCAATACTTCTTAAATTAGCACTTTCTTTTGAATCATCAATTACATTTAAAATTATTGGTGTTGCGATTAGTGCTACTATAGCTAATAAACTAATTACAGCTAATAATTCTATTAACGTAAAACCTTTTTTCATTTTATCACCCTCGTACTATATAAATTATATCTTATAGATTAGTTTTAATCAATATTTTTGTAATTAATTTATGGATTTCAACTATTATAAGTGGCACTAAAGATAATATTATAATAATTAACCATTCTAATAAAGTTGGTTGTTGTAATGATAAAAATGAAGCTATTGGTTTAATAAATACTAACATTAACAATACTATTAAAGATATAAGCATAGCTAAATATAAATACCAATTACGTGCATGTTTTTTAGAAAAGAAAGATATTGTTGAAGAATGTTGATTAAGTGAATGAATTATTTGTGATAAACAAAGGGTTATAAAAGCCATCGTAACACCTTCATTTGGACTATCAAGATAACCTATATAATAAGCTATTAAAGTAATCATAGAAATTATTATCCCATGAAATATAACTCTCTTAATTAATCCTTCCTCAAATAAAGTCCCTACTTTTATTGGCTTTTGCTCCATAATATCATCAGATGCTGGATCAACACCTAATGCTAAAGCTGGTATTGTATCAGTTACTAAATTTATAATTAAAATATGAACAGCTAAAATAGGTGTACCAATGTTAGCTATCATAGCAATAAATATTGTTAAAACTTCAGAAATATTACCAGCTAACAAATATTGAATAACTTTTTGAATATTACTATAAATTCTTCTTCCTTCTTTAATTGCATATTCAATAGTCGTAAAATTATCATCTAATAAAATCATATCTGATGATTCACGAGCTACATCAGTACCACCCTTACCCATAGCAATACCAATATCAGCAGTTTTTAACGCAGGTGCATCATTTACACCATCACCTGTCATTGCCACTATATTATTAGTTCTTTTAATAGAATTAACTATTCTTAATTTATCATTAGGAGAAATTCTTGCAAATACTGATGTTTTTAAAACAACTTCATCTAATTCTTTATCAGACATTTTATTTAAATCATCACCACTAATAGCTAAATCACCTTTTTGATATATATTTAATTGTTTAGTAATAGCTAAAGCGGTTTCAACATGATCTCCTGTTATCATAATTACTTTTATACCAGCTTTGTGACATGTTTCAATTGCTTTTTTAACTTCTATTCTAGGTGGATCTATCATACCAACTACACCAACAAATACTAAGTCATTTTCTATTTCTTTAGGAATACTTTTAACTTTTTTATAAGCAAAAGCTAAAACACGCATAGCATTTTTTGATAATTGTTCACATAAATCATATATTTTAGATTTTAATTCATTAGACAATTCTTTTACATCACCATTTACATCTATTTTAGTACATATTGGCAATACTGAATCAATCGCACCTTTAGTATATATAACATAGTCATCAATTTTATTTATTGTTGTCATTCTTTTTCTATCAGAATCAAATGGTAATTCTAATACCCTTTCATAATCAACTAATGAATTATTTTTATGTGCGAATTGTTTTAATGCTATTTCAGTAGGATCTCCAATTTCTAAAGTAGCATTATTACATAAAGAACACGCATATAATAATTCTTTATTTGTAACTTTACCAGTATTAACTTTACCATTTATAAAATCATCATATAATGCAAACTCTTTAACAGTCATTTTATTTTGTGTTAAAGTTCCTGTTTTATCAGAACAAATTGCTGTAGTACTTCCCAAAGTTTCAACAGCTGGTAGTTTTCTTATTAAAGCATTTTGTTTTGCCATTCTTTGTACACCTAAAGCCATAACGATAGTAGCTGTAGCAGGTAGTCCTTCAGGAATTACTGATATAGCTAATGAAATAGCTATCATAAGTACTGATACAAAATCTTTACCATATAATAATCCAATCATAAATATAATAACACTAATAACAATACCAACTAAACTTAAAACTTTACCTATTTTATTTAATTTTCTTTTTAAAGGTGTATCTAATTCATCAGTATTTTCTAACATATTAGCAATTTTACCTACTTCAGTATTCATTCCTGTTGCACATACTATTCCTATACCAGTTCCATAAGTTACTATAGTTCCAGAATAAGCCATATTGATTCTATCACCTAATAAAGTATTTTTATCTAAAACAGCATTTTCATCTTTATATACTGAAACAGATTCACCTGTTAAACTAGCTTCTGATATTTGTAATCTAGATGTTTCAATTAGCCTTAAATCAGCAGGTACTATATCACCATCTTCAATTAATACTATATCCCCTATTACTAATTCTCTAGCATCAATTATTTTTCTCTGACCATTTCTTATAACCTTAGTCATACTTTTATTCATATTTTTTAATGATTCAATAGCATTTTCAGCTTTTCTTTCTTGGACAATACTTATTATAGCGTTTATTACAATTATAATTAATATTACGATACTTTCTGCTTTTTCATTTAAAATAAATGATATAATTGCAGCAATAAATAAAATGATAATCATTGAATCAGTAAATTGCTCTAAAATCATTTTTAATAATGTTTTTTTCTTTTTACTTTTTAATTCATTATAACCATTTTTATTTAATAATTCTGAAACTTCTTCTTCTGTTAATCCATCTAAACTATATTTTTTTAATAATTCTTCTTTTCCTATTGTATGCATCTTATCACCTATATTAAATTATACCACGAATTATAATAAAAATATATACTACTCTACGATTCGTAGGATGACATATATAATTTGTGAATTGAAAAAGTAAATTCCAGTTTCAATATTTGAAAACTGAATTTAGTCTTACATCAAATTCCAGTTATA
>CALVSQ010000040.1 GCA_944359085.1 uncultured Bacilli bacterium
TACATTTTGTTGTAGAATTTCAGGAATTATTCATAAGTAAACTTATAATAGGAATTTATCACAAATTTAAGACAAATTTTACATATATATCTTTACAAATATTAATAAAAAGAGTAAAATGTTGGTATAGAGTGGTATAAGGTGTCAAAAAGTGGGTGATAATTATGTTTATGGGAGAATATCATCATGCAATTGATGATAAAGGAAGAATAACAATTCCATCAAAATTAAGATATGAATTAGGTGAACAATTTATCGTAACAAAAGGTTTAGATGGATGTTTGTTTATTTATCCTAAAGAAGAATGGAATAATATTGCAAATAAATATAAAGAATTACCAAACACTAAAGACGCTAGAAATTATTTAAGATTTTTCTTATCAGGTGCTACTATTGGTGAATTTGATAAGCAAGGAAGATTAAATATACCAGGACCACTTATAAAATACGCTGATTTAAAAAAAGAATGTGTTGTAATCGGTGTAAATGAAAGATTAGAAATATGGAGTAAAGAAAGATTTGAACAATTCTTATTAGATAATGAAGATTCGATATCTGATATAGCTGATAAGTTATTCGCTCCAAATATTTAAGGTGATTTATGCATATAAGTGTTTTATTAGAAGAATGTATTAATAATTTAAATTTAAAAGAAGATAGTATTGTTGTTGACTGTACTTTAGGGTATGCAGGACATAGTAGTGAAATATTAAAAAGAATAAAAAAGGGATATTTATATGCGTTTGATCAAGATAATGAAGCTATTGGTAAAGCTGGTTTAAAATTAAAAGAAATAGGTAAAAATTATAAAATAATTAATAGTAATTTTGTTAATTTAAAAGAAGAATTAAATAAATTAAGTATTAATGAAGTTGACTCTATTTTATATGATTTAGGAGTATCTAGTCCTCAATTAGATGAAAAAGAACGAGGATTTAGTTTCCATCAAGATGCAAGATTAGATATGAGAATGAATCAAGAACAAAAACTAGATGCTTATTATGTAGTTAATAATTATGATTTAAATAAATTAGTTGATATATTTAAGAAATATGGAGAAGAAAAATATGCTTTATCCATTGCTAAAGGTATAATTAAAAATAGGCCAATCACAACTACTTTAGAATTAACTGAAGTAATTAAAGAAAATGTACCATTTAGTTATAAAAAAGAAAAGCATCCAGCTAGAAAAGTATTTCAAGCTATTAGAATTGAAGTTAATGATGAACTAAATGTATTTGAGAAAAGTTTAAGACAAGCATTAGATCTAATTAAAATTGGTGGTAGAATTGAAGTTATTACTTTTCATTCTTTAGAAGATAAAATATGTAAAAGAATATTTGATGAAGTAAGTAAAGTAGATAAAAATTTGAAAAATTTACCAATTATACCACTTGAATATCAACCCAAATATAAGATAGTTGGTAATATTGATCCAAGTGATAATGAATTAAATAATAATAATCGTGCAAGAAGCGCTAAATTAAGAATAATTGAAAGGGTAAGATAAGTTATGGCAAGAAAGAAAAAGGGTTTGACTAAAGGTGAAAAATTATTATATTTTAGTGGTGTATTATGTTTTACATTAGCAATAGTCATTAAAATATTTTTTGGCGCCAGTATCGGTAATTATAAAATGAGTAATGAAAAAATAAGATACCAAATATCAACAGAAGAAAAAACTGTTGAAAGTTTAACAATGCAAGTTAATGAATTGACTTCTTTTGATAACGTGTCAAAGGTTGTCAAAGAATTAGGTTTAGCGTATAATAATGATAATATAGTTGTTATAGGTGATTAAGAGGTGAATAATATGAAGACAAGAAGTATAAAATGGAAAACTCCAATGATAGTTTTTTGTGTATTTCTTGTTTTTATTTTTGTCTTATTTTTGCAATATCTTTATCTATCATTATCTCCTAATGTATATGGAATAAATATGCAAGAATTTGCCTCTAATCGTAATACATATTCTTCTACTTTATATGCTAAAAGAGGAACAATTTATGATTCTCAAGGAGATATTTTGGCTAATGACGTTTCTAGTTATACAGTTATTGCGTATTTAGATGAAAGTAGAACAGGTTCTTCATCTACTTTATATCATGTTAAAGATAAACAAAAAACAGCTGAAGCTTTATCACCATTATTAAATATGGAAGTTGATACATTATTAGATTTATTAAATAAAGATGTATACCAAGTTGAATTAGGTCCAGGTGGTAGAGGAATTACAGAAATATTAAAAAAACAAATTGAAGATTTAAATTTACCGGGAATAGATTTTATTGAAAGTTATAAAAGATATTATCCAAATGGTGATTTCGCATCATATGTAGTTGGATATGCTAAAAAAAATGAAGTTGAAATAGTTGTTGATGATGAAACTAAGACAGAAATTATTATGCAAGGAGAATTAGGAATTGAAGTAAAATTTGATGAAATTTTGAAAGGAGTTAACGGTTATATTAGTTATCAGCAAGATAGATATGGTTACAAAATACCTGATACTCCAGAAGAAAACGTTCCTGCAGAAGATGGCAGTGATATTTATTTAACAATTGATTCTAATATTCAAAGAATAATTGAAGCAGCATTAGATGAAGCTATTGAATTTGATAATCCAGATTGGGTAACGGTCAATGTAATGGATGCTAAAACTGGAGATATTTTGGCTTCTGCTGCTAGTCCTTCATTTGATCCAAATAAATTAAATTTAACTAATTATGAAAATCCTTTAACTTCATTTGCTTATGAACCAGGAAGTGTTATGAAAATATTTACTTATATGTGTGCAATAGAAAAAGGAACATATAAAGGTGATCAAACTTATCAATCTGGTGTTATAGATGTTGAAGGAACTAAAATATATGATTGGAATAAAATTGGTTGGGGTGAAATAACGTATGATTATGGTTTTGAAATGTCTAGTAATGTTGGTACTGTAAATATCATGCAGAATTTCTTAACTAAAGATGATTTAAAAGATTGCCTTACAAAATATGGATTTGGCAGTCCAACTGGTATTGATTTGCCAAGAGAATTATCAGGCAGCTTAGTATTTAATTATCCAGTTGAAGTAGCAGCTGCATCTTATGGTCAAGGTGTTACAACGACACCAATTCAACATCTGCAAGCTTTAAGTATAATTGCTAATGATGGATATATGGTTAAACCAAATATTGTAAGTAAAATAGTCAATAATGGAAAAGTTACATATGAAAGACAAGTTACAAAAAGTGATAGAATTGTTAGTCAAGCAACAGTTGATAAAATAAAAGAATTAATGTATAATGCAATTAATGATGTTGAAGGTGGAGCGATTGGTACTGCTTATATCGTTGACGGATTAGATGTTATAGGTAAAACTGGTACTGCTCAAATATATGATTCAGTAAATGGTGGATATTTAACAGGTTGGTTAGATAACTTATTTTCATTTTCAGGAATGTTTCCGAAAGATGATCCAGAAATAATAATGTTTGTATCTTATAAAAGGCCTAAAAATGGTTCTAATAGAGGACTAAAAAATATGACTCATTCTATAATTGAATCTATAGCTAAATATAAAGGATTAATAAGTGATAAAAAAGATGATGATGATGTTACAACTTATGATATAGATGATTATACTAATTTATATAAAGAAGATGTTTTAAAAAAATTAGATGGATTAGATGTTGTAGTTTTAGGTGATGGCAATAAAATAATAAATCAATATCCTAAAAATACAACATTGGTTACAAATGACAAAATATTTTTATTAACAAATGATAATAATATTAAAATGCCTGATTTAAAAGGATATTCGAGAATAGAGGCAATTTCAATACTTAATTTATTAGATATTGATTATGAAATAGAAGGATATGGTTATGTAACTGAGCAAAGTATCAAATATGGTAGTGATATAGCTGATAAAGTAAAATTAATATTAAAACATGAGTAATAAATATTGATTTTTAAAACATATTTAGTAATAATATAAAATTGTAAGTAATATTATGGATTTTAGAAGAATAATAGAGTTTTTGAAAATAATTTAAAATTTATTATTGTTATGGCTGTAGTTTTATATATTATGCATTAAATAAAAAATTTATATTTTAATTTCTAAACAAGAATAAAATAATTCTTGTTTTTTGTTGTATAAAATTAATTAAATATTCTCAATATTAACATAGAATAATATTGGGAGGAAATATATGTTTGGACAATTTACTGAAGAAGCAAGAAAGATATTAATTAATGCAAAAGAAGAAATGATGGAGTTAAGACATCCTTATGTTGGTAGTGAACATTTATTGCTATCTATTTTAAAATCTAAAAATAATGTGTCTAAAAAATTAAAACAATATAATTTGGATTATGACAAATTTAAAAATAAAATAATTGAAATATTAGGAATAGGTACTAAACAAAGTGAATGGTTTTTATATACACCAATGTTAAAAAGAATTATGGAAAATGCAATGTTAGATTGTAAAGAAAAAAATAGTGAAGTAACTATTGAATCATTATTTTCTAGTCTTTTAGAAGAAGGTGAAGGGGTAGCTATAAGAATATTACTAAGTTTAAATATTGATTTAGATAAATTATATAATGAATTTAGTTATAAAATATTTAAACCTAAAAAGAAAAAATTATTGTTAGAAGAATTAGGCACGGATTTAACTAGTAAAGCAAATGAATTAGATCCTGTTATTGGTAGGGATAATGAAATTAAAAGAATGATTGAAATATTATCGAGAAGAACTAAAAATAATCCTTTGTTAATAGGGGAAGCTGGTGTTGGAAAGACTGCTATTGTGGAAGAATTAAGTAAAATGATAGCTAATGGTGATGTACCTAATAATTTAAAGACTAAGCGAATTATTAGTTTAGATATGGCAACTTTAGTAGCAGGAACTAAGTATCGTGGTGAATTTGAAGAAAGAGTAAGAAAGATATTAAAAGAAGTAGAAGAAGATGATGATATTATTTTATTTATTGATGAAATTCATACATTAGTAGGAGCAGGTGGAGCAGAAGGAGCAATAGATGCATCTAATATTTTTAAACCTGCTTTAGCTCGTAATAAATTAAGATGTATTGGAGCTACTACAACTTTAGAATATAAAAAATTTATTGAAAGTGACAAAGCTTTAGAAAGAAGATTTCAAAAAGTCAATGTTGAAATACCTAGTAAAGAAGTTGTTAGAGATATTCTACTAAAATTAAAACCTATTTACGAAAAGTACCATCACGTAATTATAAATGATTCTATAATTGATAAAATAATTGAATTATCAGATAAATATGTATTTGATCGTAATCAACCAGATAAATCAATTGATATTTTAGATGAAGTATGTGCTAAAAGTAGTTTGAAAGAAAGTAAAGAATTAGTAGAATATAATAAATTAAATAAACAATTACAAAATTTAATAAAAAATAAAAAAGAAGCTGTAAGTAATAATGATTTTAAAAAAGCAACATCTTATAAAGAAAAAGAATTTATTTTAATGGATAAAATTAATAATTTAGAACTTACTTTATGTAATAAAAATAAAAATGAAGTAACAATTGAAGAAGTAGCTAATGTAATTAATTGTAAAACTAAAATACCTGTTTATGAAATATTAAGTGAAAATGATATTAATAAAATTAATGATGATTTAAAATTTATAATAGGTCAAGATAAAGCTACTAAAGAACTTAGTAATATAGCGAAAAAGATAAAATTAGGATATAAAGATGATAAATGTTATTCTCTCTTGTTTGCTGGCCCTTCTGGAGTTGGCAAAACTGAGTTAGCTAAAATATTTGGTAATTCTTTAGTAGGTGATAATGTAATACGACTTGATATGAGTGAATTTAGTGAAGCTCATAGTGTTAGTAAATTTGTAGGTGCTCCTCCAGGATATATAGGTTATAATGATAATAAGACTATATTGGAAGAAATAAGAAATAAACCATTTTCTGTTTTAATATTAGATGAAATAGAACGAGCTAATCAAAGTATTATTAATTTATTATTTCAAATATTAGATAATGGTAAAATAAAAGATTCAAAAGGAGTAGATATCTATTTTAATAATGTAATTATTATAATGACTTCTAATATTGGATTTGATGAAATTAATATAGGATTTAATAAAAATAATGATGATTTAACTAAGTTAAAAGAATACTTTAGTATTCCATTTATTAATAGAATTGATAATATTATATCTTTTAATAGATTAACTGAAGAAAATATTAAAAAAATAATTGATATTAAAATTAATAATTTAATTAATAAATATAAAAATATTAAAATAAAAATAGAAGATAATGTAATTAATGATATTATTAAATTAAGTAATTATAATGAATTTGGAGCAAGAAAAATAGATAAAATAATCAAAGATAAATTAGAAAACATTATAATTGATAAAATTATAGATAATAAAAAAAGTGTTCATATTAAAACACTTGAATATAGTTTAAATTAATTTAAATTTTTTGTTGATTTTATAGCTTGATAAAAAATCGTCAATTGAAATAAACTCATCAATGTTACAAAATTTAGAGTCTAATAATCCATAATCATTAATAAAGTAATCATAAAGTAACTTAAGATTATATCCTTTTAAAGTTTTAACTATTTGACTGATAATTTCTTTTTGCTCAGGTGTAATATCATCAAGATTAGGAGGTAACATAAAAAATCCACTTTTAGGTTTTCCTTCTCTTGTAGTGTTAAAAAAAGTAATATGACCTTTTTGTGCTAATGCATATCCAACATTATTAGGAATGGTTGATTCTGTAATTTTTTTAAAGATACTTTCATTTAAAAAACTAGTTTTAAAAAATTCTAAAAAACAAGTAATATGGAGGTCATCTTTTTTCTTTTTTCTTATACAATCGTAAGTCCCATTTTTATATATTCCATCCACTTTATTTTCTCCATAAATAATTATTAATTTAGCATCATCCATAAATAACACCAACTTTCATAAGTATTATACCACATAAATATGATTTATTATAACACTTATATTTTGTGATTTGAAAATTTTAATTTATATAGTTTTTGATTTACATATAAAAACTTGACAAATTATTAAAATTTATTAAAATATTAAATGTTGCAGGAATAAGGTGGTGAATGTTTTTTTGAAAAAAATAATTGGAAAAACAAATGTTTTGAAAAAAATTTTTGATTTAGTATTTTGGATTGTTATTGTTGGGTTGATTATTGTTTGGATAATAGATTTTATTAATGTTAAAAATGATAAAGATCCAATGTTTTGCATAAGTAAAAAAATACATAAATATGATGACGGTTTGGTAAAAGAATGCATTGGTATGGGTTATAAAGTTTATACTTATGATAGAAGTTCTCTTAGTAAAGGTCGTCAATTTGGCCCGTTCTTTATTGACATGAGAGAAAATTAAGATGGGATGAAAAAAAATATAGTATTAGCCTTATTTGCTTTAACATTTTTTAATGTATTTCTATCGACATTAGAAAAAGTAAATAAAAAAGCTAAGAAAATGAAGCACTATAAAAGTAGATGTAGGATTGGAAAAATGGACTGTTGAAAATAATTAACTAGATTTTTCTAAAAATAGATAATTTATGATTGATTATATTTTATAGAATGAAATTTAAAACTTTGTTGAACTTACAATTAATGATACTGATTTTGATAATGGTGAAATTGCTCTTAACTGAATGATAATATAATTCTAAATATTTAAAACAATTAATAAAAGACTATTGAAAAATAGTTTTTTTGTAAATAAATGTAAATAATTAAAGTAATTATTACAAATAATGGTATAATATATTTAGGTGACTAACTATTAAAAGTCAATAGGAATTTAAAACTTTTAAAAAAAAGTCGCAAAATGGGAAAAAATCCACG
>CALVSQ010000041.1 GCA_944359085.1 uncultured Bacilli bacterium
ATTTCCAAAAGAAAAAGGAACTAATCAAGAAATTATTTTAATTTATTTTTAGGAATTAATCAAAAATTATTGACATACCTACATTATATATTTTTATATAATCAGTTAACTCTATTTTGTTTATTTTATCATATAATGTATATATACTTTTTTCATATTTACTATTATAAAAATTTAAATTTACTTGAATTATCGAATGACCTACTTTGTATTTGTTTCCTCTTTCCGTATTTTCACTTGCTAACTTAAAAACATAATGAAGATTTCTAATTTTTATTTCTTCACTATAATTAGTATTTAATTCAACATTGATTATCTCACCTTTTGTTTTTACTAATAAATCTAATCTTTGACCACGTAACTTATAATAATCTTGAATTAAATTAGGATTTAGTATTTGTAAGTCTTCAATTTTTTTATCTATGATTGGTTCTAAAATAGCTATTAAAAATTCTTTTTTAACAGCAGCATACATGAAAATTGGTTCATGTCTTGCTGTATAAAATTTTTTTATATAAATCACCTCCTATTAGTTTTATTAACCAAAAGTATGGTGATTTCCTGCATGATTTTAAAAAAAATTGCTTTTTTAGAGCAATTTTCTATAGGTTATTAGCAATATCAATAAATATATCAATATCTAATTGTTCTGCTCTTACTGTTAAATCAAAATTATATTTATTTAAAATATTATTTATTCTTTCTAAATCATATCCTTTTAAATTATTTCTCAAATTTTTCCTTTTTTGTTTAAATGAATCTCTTACTAATTTAAAAAATAATTGCTCGTTTTTTAAATTAACTCTTTCTTTTTTACTAAATTCTACTACAATACTATCAACATTAGGTTTAGGCATAAATACATTTCTGCTAACATCTAATATCTTTTTTACATCAAAGTAATAATTTAAATAAACTGATAAAGAACTATAATCTTTACTATTAGGTTTAGCTTTAAATCTATCTCCTACTTCTTTTTGTACCATTACTACTATTTTATCTACAGCAATATTATCTTCAATCAATTTTATTAAAATAGGGGTAGTTATATAGTATGGTAAATTAGCGACAACATATAATTTATCATAATTATATTTTTTTATATCTTCTTTTATATTTTGTTTTAAAAAATCATTATATATAATATCAACATTATCAAATTCTTTTAAATTATTCTTTAATATATCTTTTAAAGTTGTATCTATTTCATAACATATAACATTTTTAGCGTTTTTAGCCAGTTTATAGGTTAATGATCCTGCTCCTGGACCTATTTCTATTACTAATGTATTTTTATCAATATCGGCCTTATTTATGATAGAATCAATAATATTTTCATCAATTATAAAATTTTGACCAAATTTCTTTTTAAAATTAAAATCATTTAACTCCATTATTTCTTTTATTTTTTTTGGTGAATATTCCATATTTTACTCCTTTCGGCTTGCTTTATATTATTTACTCATAATCATTTATTTTCTATTAAAATTTTATCTTTGTTAATTTGCTTTTGTAATAATTCTAATTCTTTTATTCCTTTATTATTCTTTAACACATTCATTTGTCTACGCGCAGATTCATTTAAATTTATCAATCTTTCTTGTTGTGATATATTATGTAAAATCATTTCTGCATTAGCATTTTCTAAATTACTTAAAATAACTAAATGTAATAAATCAGTGTAATCTCTAATATTACCTTTATTTGCTAATGATGGATTGTTTTCTCGCCATTCTTTAGCTGTCATTCCAAATAAAGCTACATTAATAACATCAGCTTCATTAGCATAAACATACTTTTTTTGATATTCAGTAAGTGTTGGTACTATATAATTTTTTATTGCATCAGTATGAATAGCATAATTAACTTTTGATAATAATCTACTTGCTTGCCATTCAATCTTATCTTGATAGGCTTCATCTCTTTTTAATCTTTCAAATTCTTGAATAACATATAATTTAAATTCTGGACTTAACCAACTAGCAAATTCTAAAGCAATATCAGAATGAGCATATGTACCCCCATTATTTCCCGATTTAGAAATCATTCCAATTGCATTGGTTTCTTTTATCCATTTTTGTGGTGACATATAAAAACTATTTTTTCCTGCTTCTCTTTCAAAGGTCGTAAATTCGATACCTTTGAAATTTTCATTATTAATACTTTCCCATAATCCTAAATAAGCAATAACATCTTTATTTCGCATCCAAGTTTGAATAGGAATCTTAGGTTCTTCTGGGTTAGTATATCTGGCCAAATCAGTTAAAGATATATAATTAATATTGCCTACTCTCATAACACTTATTTTCTTGTCTTCAACATTTAATTCTGATTTTATAACATTATTTTTCAATTTCTACCTCCTTTTAAATTTATTTATTATTATAACATCATTTTATATTTTTTTGATTAATTTTTATATAATTCATCAAATTTACAAATATAAAAAGATGGTTTACCATCCCCATCTTTGAACATTAAATTCAACATTACCACTCATGTTAGTAGCAAATCTAATGTTTTCATCCTTTTCTGTTTGATAAGCAACATCAAAATGATATATGCCATTTTTTAATTGTTCACGCATTGTATAACCAGTATCCATTACAATCCCCATAAAATCACCTAAATTAGAACTTTTAACTTCGATAATAGTTCCACAAGGAAATTCTGATAAAGCTGCAGCAAGTACCCTTACTTCACCAAATTCATCATCATTATAATAAACACCATCATTAATTAAATTAAATTTTTTCTTATCTTCAGTTTTACAAGAAACGTTTCCAACACCAGAACAAGTACTACAATCTGGACCATATCCAGTCATAACACCTTTGTATTTACCATATTTTCCAGTACCTACAACTATTTCTTCATTAACTACTTCTTCCAAAACTATTTCTTCATTATTTGTACCAACAAATACTAATCCATTTTTACCTTCAACTACAACATTAGTTATATTACTAGGAATAGAACTATCATAAGTCTTAATTGTTTCATATTCAATAACTTTAGAAACAACATTGACATTTTTATTAATATTATCATTATTTACTTCTTTTTTAGTTTCATTTACTTCAAAACCAAATAAAGATATAATTGAAAGCATTCCCAAACTCACCCATTTACCAAATAAACTTAGTAAATAAAAATTCATGGTTCACCTCTTACTATCCATAGTTTAAGTTTATCATAAATATAACTACAAGTCAAATTGATCTTTAGCATTTAAAGTTGTTACTTCTAACACTTTTTCTAAAGAAATATTTTTAATTTCAGCAATTTTCTTAGCTACATATATTATATTATAAGGCTCATTTTTAGTACCTCTATATGGTTCTGGCGTTAAAAAGGGACTGTCAGTTTCTAGTAATAAATATTTTAAATCTATTTCCTTTATAACATCTTTTAATTTACTATTTTTAAAAGTTAATACTCCACCTATACCTAATCTACAACCTATTTTAATAAATTCTTTAGCCATTTCTAAACTACCACTATAACAATGAATAACTTTTTTTAAATCCTTATAATTTTTTAATATATCATAAGTATCTTGCATTGCTTCTCTTGTATGTATTACAACTGTTTTATTATATTTTCTAGCTAAATCTAACTGTTTAATAAATTTATTAATTTGTTCTTCTTTATTATGTTCTAAATGATAATCTAATCCTATTTCACCTATACCTACTATTTTTTTATTATTAATATTATCTTCAATTATTTTTAAATCTAATTCTTCGGTTGGATATATTCCAATAGTACCATAAACATTTTTATAATTACATAAATTAATTACTTCTTTAATATCATTCTTATTAGTACCACTTACTATAATTATATTATCTTTCATTTTATTTATAACTTCACCAATGTTATCATAATATTCACTTGTTATATGACAATGTGTATCAACCATTATATTACCTCCTAAAAAAAACAAAAAATTAATTTTGTTTTCTTGTTACTATAAAATATCTTAAGAATAAAATACCTACTAATACTACATAAACAAAATCTACTACATTAAAATCTATTATTACACTTATTATTGCTATTACAACAGGAAGAAATAATAAAGCTAACGGCGTAATATCTATTAATTTTTGTTCCATAGTAATATTCCCTTCTATGTTAATAATATATCATAGATATTTGTTACATAACAATATTTTTAATATTCAAATAACGACATTTTACGCAATTTTACATTTATTCTAAATGATTAGTTAAAAATTTAGAAGCTATTTGAGTTAATTTTAAATCTGTTTCATCAACTTCATCACCTAAAATCATTACTAAACCGATAACATCACTATTAACAATAATAGGACTAACTGCATAGCAACATTCCATTTCATCACTTATTTTAATTGATTTTTTATGTTTTTCTAACATTTCTTCTCTTCTATTTAATTTTATTTCTAAATCACTACCTATTTTTTTATTTAATAATTGTTTTTTTAAATCACCAGATACTGCAATTATACTATCAGTATCACATATTAAGACACTATTGTTAATAAAAGATTTAATTGAATCAGTTATATTTTGAGCAAAATCATTTAAATTTTTAATTAAAGAATATTTTTTTAAAATAATATTTTCATTATCAACTAATATTTCTAAACTTTCCCCTTCTTTTATTCTTAAACTTCTTCTTATTTCTTTAGGTATAACTATTCTTCCTAACTCATCGATTCTTCTAATTACTCCTGTTTTCATTATCCACCTCAAAGTTAGTTTAAACAATATATTCAATAATATACTTTATTTTTTTGCTTTTTCAATTACAAATAATAAATCAATTAAATAATATATAAAATGCTTTTCTAATCCTTGTAATTTTAATGTAATAATTAAATTTTTACCACGGGTTCCAAATCTAAAATTATTACTTATTTTAAATGTTTCTAAGAATAATTTCTCACCATCTATATTAGAATCAATTGTTAATTCTATTTCTTTTGAATTTTGTTTAATACTTATAATATTTAATTTAGAAGCTAATGATTCAAACCATTCTTGATACATATAAATAATTAATTTATCATCTAATTTACCGAATCTATCTTCTAATTCTTTTTGAACTGAAATTAATTTGTCATAAGAATCTATTTCATTTATTTTTTTATGTATTTCTATTTTCAAATCCATTTCTTTAACATATGAATCTGATATATAAGTATCTACTTCAATTAATGGTTGAGTATCTTCCTCTTCTTTAACATATACTCCTTTTAATTTATCTATTTCTTGTTTTAATAATTGAGTAAATAATTCTATACCTATTGAATCAACAAATCCTGATTGTTCATCTCCTAAAAAATCTCCTGCTCCTCTTAATGATAAATCTCTTCTAGCTATTGATAAACCACTACCTAGTTCGGTAAATTCTTTAATAGCATTTAATCTTTTAGTAGCTATTTCAGATAGTATTTTACTATACATTAAATAACAATAAGCTATTTTGTTAGTACGACCAACTCTACCTCTTAATTGATATAGTTGGGATAAACCTAATCGATCGGCTTCTAATATAATTAATGTATTAACATTAGGTATATCTATTCCTGTTTCAATAATAGTTGTACAAACTAAAACATCATATTCTTTATTTATAAATTTAAGCATTATATCTTCTATATCTGTTTTATTCATTCGACCATGAGCATAAACTACTTTAGCGTCTTTTACTAAATCTTGAATTTCTTTAGCTTTAGAAGCAATACTATCAACATGATTATATAAAATAAAACATTGACCTAATCTTGATAATTCTTTATAAATAGCATCTTTAATTATTTTAGTATTATAATTTAAGACATAAGTTTGAACAGGATATCTATTAGAAGGTGGTGTTTCAATAGTTGATAATCCTTTAATACCAGATAAAGACATTTGTAAGGTACGAGGTATTGGTGTAGCAGATAAGGTTAAAACATCAATATTAGTTTTTAGTTTTTTTATCTTCTCTTTATGCGTTACTCCAAAACGTTGTTCCTCATCTATTATTAATAATCCTAAGTCTTTATACTTAATTTCATCATTTAACAATCTATGTGTACCAATTACAAAATCTATCGAACCTTCTTGAAGTTTTAATAAAGTATCTTTATATACTTTAGGAGTAGTAAATCTATTTAATAATCTTATATTAACAGGAAATTCTTTAAATCTATCTAAAGCATTAAGAAAGTGCTGGTTAGATAATATTGTAGTAGGACATAATAAAGCTACTTGTTTTCCAGATAATATAGCTTTAAAAGCTGCTCTAAAAGCTATTTCAGTTTTACCATAACCAACATCGCCACATAATAATCGATCCATAGGATGAATGCTTTCCATATCTTTTTTTATTTCATCTAATACTTTTAATTGGTCAGCAGTTTCTTGATATGGAAATTGTTTTTCAAATAATATTTGTGTTTCATCATCTTCTTTAAATTTAAATCCTTTATTTACTTCTCTTAATGCAAAAGTCTTAAGTAATTCTTGAGCAATATCATGAGCTTTAGCACGAGCCCTCATTTTAACTTTAGACCATTCAGATGAACCTAGTTTATTTATTTTTGGTACATACCCATCTTTAGAAGAATATTTACTAATTAAATCTATCTTTTCCACAGGAATATATAATTTATCACCATCTTTATATTCTAGTTGTAAATAATCTTTAATTAAACCATTTTTATTCATTGTTTTAAGGCCTAAATATCTACCTATACCATGAACATTATGAACTATATAATCGCCTATTTCTAGTTTTGATATATCTTTTATTTTTGTACCATATTTAAAATTAGTCTTATAAGGAATTGTATTTTTTTTATTAAATATTTCGTTTTCTGATATAAATACATAATCATTAAAAATAAATCCTTCGTTAATATTAAATATTACAACATTTATTTTTTTATCAAATATTTGATTTATATTAGTAAATACACAATCTATTTCATCAATTATTTTATTAGCTTGATATCGATTAGAAACACATATAACTATTGTTTTATCTTTATATTTTAAAATATCTTTAATATTAGTAAATCTATCTTCTACTTTAAAAGAATTATAATTAAATTCGCCATAATTATTTGATAGTTTAATAGAATCATATTCTTTAAAATCAAAGAAGTATTTTTTACTAGCATCATACTCTAATACTTCATTCATTAATTGTTCATAACCTGTTTTAATATCTTCAAATTCATTATAATAAACTTTACCATTTAAATAACTATAGATATCAACATATTCACTAGATAAATTTTCAGTATTAGGTATTATTTCAACTTCATTAATTGTTTCAATAGTTAATTGGGTATTAATATCAAATTTTCTAATTGATTCAATAGTATCACCCCAAAATTCTATTCTAATTGGGTTATCATAGTTAATAGGAAATACATCTATTACATAACCTCTAATTGCCATATCACCAGATTTATTAATTACAATATCTTTTTCATATCCAATGTCATATAGTTTGGTAGCTAAATCTTTAATATCATCATTTACTTTTAATTTAATAAAACTTTTTTTAAATACATCTTTTGGAGGTAAAAATCTTAAATATCCCATTAAATTAGTCACAACGATACATTTATCATCAATATTATTTAATGTTTCTATTCTTGTCATTTTAAAATCAGGAGAAATAGCTAGTAACTCACTGGTCATAAAATCATCCATTGGAAAAAAGTAGACATTGTCTACATAGTTTTTTAAAGTTTGATAAAATTTATTGGCCTCATATAAACTATTACAAACAACTAAATTATTTTCTTTAAAATTATTAGCAATATAAATACATTTTAATTCATCTGTTAATCCACCAATATTGTTATTACTATAATCATCAAATAGTTT
>CALVSQ010000042.1 GCA_944359085.1 uncultured Bacilli bacterium
TTTTAATTTTTTCTTCAAATTTCATTATTTATCTCCTTTACATTTACTAATATATTACCATCATTAAATTTAATATTCAAAGTATCATCTTTCTTAATCTTTTTAACACTTTTAATTAATTTGTCATCTTTATAAGTTAAACTAAAACCTCTTTTCATAACATTTAATGGGTTAATAAGTTCTAGTTTTTCAATAATAGTATTTAATTTAGTTACATTATTATCTATTTTTAAACTAATATTTTTATTTAATTCTTTAGTTAATAAAATTAAATTTTGCTTTTTATTTTCAAACAATATATTAGGATTTTTTAAAACATAAGAATTTTTTAAACTATCTAAATATAATTTTTTTAATTCTATCTTCTTTAATAATAATTCATTTATTTTATTATTTATTAAATCCAAATTTTGTTTTTTGTTTTCAAATATTATACTTGGATTTTTAAGTATATATGAGTTTCTTAAACTATCTAAATTTAATTTATAAATATTAACTTTTTTAATTATATCTGAACTTAATCTTATTTTTAATTGTTCAATATATTTATTCAAGTCAACTAAATTAGGTACAGCCATTTCCGCAGCACCAGTTGGAGTTGGAGCTCTTAAATCAGCAACAAAATCAGCTATTGTAAAATCAACTTCGTGTCCTACTGCACTAATAATTGGAATTTTAGAATCAAATATAGCTCTAGCTACTATTTCTTCGTTAAATGGCCATAAATCTTCGATAGATCCTCCACCACGCCCAACTATTAAAACATCTAGATCATAAGTATTGGCTAATTTAATATTTTTAACAATATCTTTAGCAGCATTATCACCTTGAACTAAACTTGGAAATAATATAACTTGTCCAATTGGAAATCTTCTTTTGATAGTTGATAATATATCTTTAATAGCAGCACCAGTATTAGCAGTTACTACCCCTATTTTAGTAGGATATTTAGGAATTGGCTTTTTATATTTATTGTCAAATAATCCTTCAGCTGCTAATTGTTTTTTTAATTTTTCAAAAGCAATATATAAATTACCGACACCGTCTTCAATCATTTCATCAACATAAATTTGATAATTGCCAGTAGCTTCATAAACACTAATTCTTCCAGTTATTAAAACTTTTGTTCCATCGGTCGGATTAAAATTTAATTTTCTAGCGTTACCATTAAACATAATTGCATTTATTTTACTAGTTTCATCTTTAATTGAAAAATATAAATGCCCAGTTGAATGGGCTTTAAAATTAGATATTTCACCTTTAATAAATACTTTTTGCAAATTTGCATCTGTATCTATTACATGCTTAATATATCTATTTATAACACTTACACTTAAATACTTATCATTCATGGTCCACCATCTCATGATATACTTTATCTAAAACCGCATTAATCATTTTAGCAACACTTTCGTCACTATATATTTTAGCTAGTTCTACCGCTTCATTAATAGAAACAATACTTGGAGTATCAGTATATAATAATTCATAAATACCCATTCTTAAAATAGCAATATCAGTACTACCTAAACGATCAATAGTCCAATTATTTAAATATTTATTAGCAATTTTATCTAAATCATTTTGATATGTTATAACGCCATATACAATATCTTTAACAAATTCATTATCTATTTCTAAATTTTCTTTAATAACATCTTCTACTTCATAAATCATTTTATTTTTATCATAAACAACTATTTGATAAAGGATAGTCATAATAATTTTTCTTGCTTCACTTCTATTTAATTGTTCCATACATATAACCTCTTTTTCATTATATTCATTATATCATGAAATATGATATTTAAAAAGAAAAAAATATCGAATTATTAGTTTTTATTTCATACTTGAATTTACTATTATTATTTTATTTAAACTTTTCAAATCTAATTTCATTAAATAATAATTTAAATTATTTTAAAATCAATCTTTTGGTAGGTTTATTCTGTACTTGCTTATTATACTCAGAAAGAAATGTATCGCGTAATTGTTTCAACTCATCTACCGATAAATAACTTTTACCATTTCTTACTTGATAATTAAAAACTAACATCAAAAAATCAGTTAAATATGGAAAACATCCAACATCAATATCATCAAAACTTCTTTTTATATTTCCCCAATCTTTAATCATATCTTGTTGCCATTTTTCATTACGAAATTCATACTTACATTCAATTCCATATAGTCTTGGTCTTGGGTCCTTACATACACATAAAGCTTGAAAACTTTTAGAAATAAATAATGGATCTTTTTCTGTTCTACAAATACCATAAATTTGCGGAAAAAGACAATCATGTAATTTTTCTTTTACAATTGCATAATTTCCAAGACAATTTACTCTAATACCGCATCCACTAATAAAATAGTATGTTTGAGTAAATACCACCGAAAAAATATATTCTTCACCTTCAATTTTAGATACAATACTAGCTAATATTGGACCTATATCATTGATTATTAAATATTTTTCTTTTTCCATACCAATTTTCCTCCCTCATAATATTATTATTTTAGCATATTTATAATTTAATATAAACAAAAAACTTAAAAAAGTTCAATTTTTTTAAACTAAGATTATATTTGAAAATAATATAAACTTCACAATTATTATTTTAAAATCAAAAATAACAAATTTAAAATCTATATTCTATTTATCATTTGCTATCTTTCTTTATCTATAAACATTTAGAACATAAGTTAAATGAAAAATTTACCGTTCATAAAATTGTTACAAAATTACAAAAAAATAAAAATATTAAAAAATAAATACAAAGGATTTAAACCTATATATACTAAAAACACATTAATAGTTGCTTTGTACGAATATTTAGGTATAAATACGATATCGAAATATTGAAATATTAACTTATAAAAAATTAAAGAAGGTTTTGAATCTCATATTTATAGATCATAGTACGCATTTCTTTAGTCAAAAAAATTTCTCCAAAGTTTTAAAAATAAGAATTAAAAAACTTTTATTATCATAAAAATATCTAACAAAATATGATAATTCAAAAGATAAAATTACATTATTTTTAAAACATAATCTTTATAATTTAAAAATTCTTTATCATTATTTATTTGATTTACAAATAAAATTCTACCATATAATTTATTTAAATATTTTTCTTTATTTTTACAATTAATTCTATTTAAATGAGAATTTAACCCATATTTTTTAATATAATAAATTTCTTTTCTTATTTCTTTACGACATTTTCTTTCTACTTGCATTTTTTCATTAACAACAATACCAGTTATTTTTTGTTGCTGATGTTGTTTAATAACATGAATTTTCTTTTTATTTAATTCAAAACCTAATTTAAATAACATAGTTTTAACTTTCTTAATAATTAAATTAGGATTAAAATCTCCCGAAAAAGTCATATCATCAGAATATCTTGTATAAGATATATTATTTATTTCACACCAACTACCTAATTCATCATCAAAATCTTTCATTACTAAATTAGAAATATAAGCTGAAGTTGGTGCACCTTGAGGTAAATAACCATTATAAGTACATAAATAAGTTAATAGCATTCCTATTCCTTTAGGAAAATATTCAATCGGAAAACAGTTATTATATATACTATAAAAACTAATACTATCAAAATAATTTTTAATATCTAATTTTAAAATTATTTTTTTACCAATGTGAATTTGAGCATTTTCTTTTAAGGATTTACCTTTTTGATAAGCAGTAGCATATTTAGATACTTTTTTATTTTCTAAAATATTTTTTAATATCTGTCTTTGAATATATTTTAAAGTACTATTTGGTTCATATATTTTTCTAAAACTACCATTAGATTTCTTTATTTTAAAAACTTTATAATTATCTTCAATATTATTACTAATAGAATATAATTTTTTAATATAAAGTTCCGAATCAACTAAGTTAAGAGATAATAAAAATTCTTTATATAAATCATTAGTTAAATATTTCCACATTTTTATTACCTCCTTGAGCAAATACAAAAGATATTGTAATATGGAAATGGACTCTAGCGAAATATAATGAAGCGGCTACACGAAGTGTAGAATAGTCCTTTGAAATATTACAATTAATATTATTAATTATATTTAGTTTCTTAGCGACTCGCTAAAATAGGAATAATTTCCAAACACTATTTGCTCATTTAAATTATATCATATATTACCAAGCAGAAGAAATAGTTTTATTAAATTTGACATTAATACTTTTTTTGATATAATAGCTTCTAATTAAGGAGGAAAATAATATGCCTAATAGCTCTGAAGATTTAATTAATTTATTAAAAGAAAAACGAAAAGAATTAAAAATAAGTCAAAACAAATTAGCAAAAAAAATAGATGTTGCACATACATCAGTTGCTAGAATTGAAAAAGGCACAATAAATCCAACTCTTTCAATTTTTATTTCAATGGCTAATGAATTAGGATACGATTTAACACTCACCAAAATTGATGAAAATGATAAAATAAGAAAATGAAATTAATCTTTAATTAATTTATTTTGACAAATATATTATTTTATGATACAATGTATTTGTCAAGGAAACTTGCATATAATAAAAAAGGGAATACTTAACTTTGCTATGTTGAGTACTCACCAATTGTTTTATGGGTTGTACTTAATCTGTTAGATTGAGTACTATTTTTTTATACATAATATCAATAAAGATATTGTTAATAAAATGATAATTAAGATTAGATATGAGATTAATAAATCTTTTTTCTTCATAATTATCAAGCCTCCTTCGTTTAGAATTTGGCAAGTACTCAACAGTCAATATTCCCTATATACAATTATACTATAAATTAACTTATATAACAAATAATTTTGTTAATTTTTAAGTAATTTATTTTGACAAACATATTAATTTATGATACAATGTATTTGTCAAGGAAACTTGCATATAATAAAAAGGAAACATTCAGTTTTCCAATGTTGAATGTCTACCTTTATTTTAGGTGGGACACTTATTCAAATGCGAATGAGTGTCATTTTTTTATTTCTATTACCAACATAGTAAAAAGGAATAAAATGATAACTATGTATCTTAGAACTTTTATTATAAAAATTCTTTTTGACATTTTATCAAACCTCCTTTCATTAAAGATTAGAGGTAGACACTCAACAACTGATATATTTCCTATGTATAATTATACTACAAATTAACTTATATAACAATAAATTAACAAAAAGATTTGAATTTTATCAAATCTTTTGTTTTAATTCATATAAAAAATTAATAGCTTCAAGAGGTGTCATTTCTAAAGGATTTATTTTTTTAAGTTCTTTTTCTACCTCTGATTCTTCTTTTATTAAATCATCTAATGGTAAAGCTTCTTGAATAATTATATCTCTTTTTTTCTCTTTATTTTCATAAACATTTAATATTTGATTAGCTCTTTTAATTAATGAATCAGGTAAATTTGCTAATTTAGCAACATGGATACCATAACTTTTATCGATACTACCATTTTTAATTTTATGTAAAAATGTAATATTGCCATCTTCTTCTACAGCTGATACATGAATATTTTTAAGATTTTTTAAATTATTTTCTAAATCGGTTAATTCATGATAATGAGTTGAAAATAATGTTTTACATTTAATATTATCGTGAATATATTCAATAATTGATTGAGCCAAAGCCATACCATCAAAAGTAGCTGTTCCCCTACCCAATTCATCAAATAATACTAATGAATTAGATGTGGCATTACTAATAGCATTATTAGCTTCATTCATTTCAACCATAAAAGTTGACTCACCACTTACTAGATCATCAGAAGCTCCAATACGCGTGAATATTGCATCAAATATTGGTAATGTAGCTTCACTAGCGGGTACAAAGCATCCTATTTGAGCCATTATAACTGTAATTGCTAATTGACGCATATAAGTTGATTTACCAGCCATATTAGGACCAGTAATAAGTAAAATATTAGTATTTGAATCCATAATAATATCATTTGGGACATATTCTGAATCAATTACTTGTTCAACTACAGGATGTCTATCATCAATTAATTTAATAATTCTTTCATCAACTAATTTAGGTCTTATGTAATTATTACTAGATGAAACATTAGCAAATGCTTGTAAACAGTCTATTTCACTAATTACTTTAGATATATTTTGTAATTTTGGAATATATTCTTTAACTTTATCTCTTATTTCAACAAATAATTGATATTCTAAATCGATAATCTTTTCTTCGGCATTTAATATTAAGTTTTCCTTTTCTTTTAAAATAGGACTTATATATCTTTCACAATTAGATAAAGTTTGTTTTCTTTCGTAACCATATTCATCTTTTACTAAATTAATATTACCTTTGGATATTTCAATATAATAGCCAAATACTTTGTTATAACCAACTTTTAAATTCTTAATGCCAGTTCTTTCTCGTTCTTCATTTTCAAACTTAGCTACAAAATCTTTACCACCTTTTCTTAAATCTTTTAATTCATCCAATTCACTATTATATCCTTCTTTAATAATATACCCTTCTTTAATAGTCATAGGTGGATTTTCATAGATACTTTTATCTAACAATTCATATAATTCATTTAAATCTTCGATATTTTTATAAAAATTAATTTTAGTTAAAATATCTTTAATATTAGGTAAAACTTTTAAAGAATTTTTAAGTTGTAACATATCTCTAGCATTAGCTGATCCAAAAGCAATACGACCTGATAATCTTTCTAAATCATATACTTCTAATAAATATTTTTCTAAATCATTAGTTAAAATAAATTCTTCTAATAACTTTTCGATACAGTCATATCTTCTTTCAATTTCATTTTTATCAATTAAAGGATTTTCAATAAAATTTTTTAGTAATCTTGAGCCCATAGCTGTTTTAGTTTTATCTAATAACCAAATTAAAGAATGATTTCTTTGCTTTAATCTTAATGTTTCAGTTAGCTCCAAATTACGTTTAGTATGAATATCCATTTTCAAATAGTTTTTAGTTTCCCTCAAAACAGCTTTTTGTAAATGTGATAAATCTCTAAACTGCGTATAATCAATATAACTTAATAAATATTTAACTGCTTCAACTAATCTTATATCAGATATATCTTCATAGACATAATCATATTTATTTAAATCTTCTTTTTTATCAAATAAAGAAACAGTTATTTTAAAATTATTTCTTAATAATGAATAAATATCTTTATTAAAA
>CALVSQ010000043.1 GCA_944359085.1 uncultured Bacilli bacterium
TTGTTTGGATATAATCTAAATTTATATGCTTTATATATTTTCATTTTATCACCACCGTGATTAAATTTTATCATACGTACATATGTTTGTCAATATACTTATTTAAAATTTTTCAAAGCACTTTCCTAGTATATAAAAAACATTTATAAATATATAGATGTTTTTTTGCTTTATATGATATAATTAATAGTAGGAGGAATATATATGGAATTAAGAGAAGTTTATTCTAAAATGTTTGGTTGGATGTTTGTGGGATTATTGGTAACTTTTTTAACAGGTTACGTAGTATCCAATAGTTATGATATTTTATTGTTAGTAGCTCAAGTACCATTTATTGTCTATGCAATTATTGAAATTGGATTAGTTATATTCTTTTCCCTTAAAATAAGAACTATGAGTAGTACTACTGCTAAAATATGCTTTATACTTTATTCATTTGTAACAGGACTTACTTTTTCATTTCTATTTTTAGTTTATGAGTTATATTCATTAATATTCGTATTTGGTGTAACTGCTGTTTTATTTGGTATATTCGCTTTAATTGGTCATTTTACAAATATTGATTTAAGTAAATTTAGCACATTTTTATTTATGGGTTTATTAGCTATTGTTATTTGCAGTTTAATTAATATGTTTATTGGTAATGAAACATTTGATTTAATTTTAACAATAATAGGTATCGTTATATTTTTGGGTTATACTGCTTATGATATTCAAAAAGTAAAATACAATTTAGATACATTTCCACAAGATAATTTAGCCATTTTTGGTGCATTAGAACTATATTTAGATTTTATTAACTTATTCTTAAAATTATTAAGTTTATTCGGTAAGAGAAAAGATTAAATAAAGTTTGACAAAATTAATTATATGTTATATAATGTATATAGATGAAAGAAATTTCATATAATAAAAGAGATACATTTAATATTGCAGTATTAGATGTTTGCTCAATTTTTTTGGGAAAACACCGATTTCAATGATGATTCGGTGTTTTGTTTTCTAATCTTTGCTTTTTAAAGCAACAACTGTATAAAATACAATCATTGCAAAAACGATGATTAATTGCATCTTTATTCCTTTCGTTTAATTTAAAATTCATAAAGATCACCTCCGTTTCATACGGAGCAAAACACCTAACTATTAAATATATCTCATATTAATTATAAATTAATCAACATATATTGTCAACTATAAATTTACTTTTATTTTTGCTAAATTTATAGTATAATGAAGTAGGTGAGTGGTATGATATATATATTATATGGAACTATTAATTATTTGATAAATAAAGAAGTAAATAAGATTATCAAAGAAAATAATATTGATGAAATAAATATAACTAAATATGATTTAACTAATACATATTTAAATGACATAATTAATGATGCTAGTAGCATGTCATTATTTGATGATAAAAAAATAATTATTGTTAATAATAGTTATATATTTACAGGTACTACTAAAAAAGCATTGGAACAAAATACAACAATTTTAGAAAATTATTTAAATAATATAAATAATAATACAATTTTAATTTTTATTGTTAATAATGATAAATTAGATGAAAGAAAAAAAATAACAAAATTAATAAAAAAAATAGGTATTGTTAAAGAATTTAATAATATAGATAATATTTCTTTAGTAAAAGAATTATTTGATGGTTATAACATATCAACTGACAATATAAAATATTTATTAGAACGAGTAGGGGATGATACCACCCTACTTGCTACTGAAATTGAAAAGATAAAAATATATAAGGATAAAGATAAAAACATAACTAAAGATGATATAACTAATTTAATACCTAAATCATTAGAAGCAAATAATTTTAAATTGATTGATGCTATAATAAATAAAAATAAAAATGAAGCTATATTATTATATCATGATCGAATTAAATTAAATGAAGAACCAATCGCTATTATAATTGCTTTGGCTAATCAGATAAGAATAATGTATCAAGTTAAACAACTATATTTAAATGGATACACTGAGAATAATATTGCTAGTATATTAAAAATACATCCATATAGAGTTAAATTAGCTAATCAAAATTCAAAAAAATATGATTCAAATATATTATTAAATTATTTAAAACAATTAGCTGATTTAGATATATCTATTAAAACAGGTAAAATTGATAAACAATTAGGATTAGAATTATTTATTTTAGCACTATAAAAAGACACTATTATATGTCTTTTTTAATAATTATCTAACTTCCGATAATATATATTATGTTAACTAATTAATGTTTTCTAATCTTTGTTTAGATTTATTAACATTATCATTTATTTTTAATAAATCTTCATTAGTAAATTCTAGTTTATATTCTTTTATAGCTTGTTTAAATATAATATTAAAATCATGAATTAATCTTTTTTTAATTTCTTTAGTAATTACGTTATAATGATCTAAATAATACATTTTATTATTAAACATTGAAGCAATTGTAATTATTTGATCTTTAATAATAGTATTATCAATTAATTTACCATTATTAATAACATCATTAAATAAATCGTCTAGTTTATCACATAATAATTTATATGTTCCTACACTACTATATTTATCAAATTGTTTCTCTGTATGTAATCCATCATATATTAATCCATATAAAAAATCATTTATTGGTACTGTTTGAAATAAATAACCTTTACTGGTTCTTAAATTTATTTTTGTATCTATAATACTTTTATTTAAATTACCATATGAATTATTAAATTCATTATTCATAGCAAATACTAATAATCTAATAATTGTATTAAATTGATTTGATAATGATTGATATAACCAATTAGAATTAAATATTAAATCATCTATACAATTTATATTGGAATTATTATATTTTTTAATTAAACAAATGTTTGCAATTAAATCTAATCCTATTTCATTAAATGCTTCACCATAATAGTTATATTTATCTTTAGTTTTTTCTTCAATTACTAAACCATTATAAACTAATTTTTTAGCTCCTTTATTATATAAATCAACAAAATCAAAATCAGGAATACTTAAATATTTTATTAATTCATATAAATATAAATAATTACTTTCTAAATTATTTTCTTTATTGATTATTTTTTTTATTGAATTAAATATGTTTTTACTTTGTTTATTTAATTTAGCAATAATCTTTTCTTTGTTAGTTTCATCAAATAAAGACAATAACATATTATAACAATTATCAAATATAGTTTGTTCTGATTTATCTAAATTATTTGAAAATTTCATTTTTCAAACACCTACTTTTATATTTATTATTTACTTTATTATAACAAATATTCCATATTTTAACAATTGTCTTAGTAAATATTTTTAAATAAACTGTCAATAATATTAATGGGTGATAAAATGAAAAAGAATAAACAAGCAAAAAATTGTAATTCTAATAAATCATGTAAAGAAAACAAAAAAATGGAATCTAACATGAATAAACAAGAAACTACAAGTGCTAATACTTCTTCAAATTATGATTTTGAATAAGTTTTAACCCAAGAAAAAAAGACGATTTTAAGGTCTTTTTTCTTTTTGAAATATCTTCTTCCCCTACTCTTATTATTTAAATTAAAAAATAAAATGATTTATTAGCATAAGTAAAACTCCTAAAATAAAAAATAAATAGGTTAATTTTAATTTATTATAATTTTTAGAAGTTGGTAATAATTCATACATTGATATATGAATCATAATACCTGCTATAATGCCAAATAAAAATCCCATTATTCTATCATTAATATAATTACTTAAAAAAAGATAGGTCAATAATGCTCCAAATGGTTCAGATATGGCGGATATAAACGTATAAAAAATAGCTTTAAATTTACTATTAGTAGCATAATATATAGGAATAGATATACTAATACCTTCAGGTATATTATGCAATGCTATGGCTATAGTTAAAGATATCCCTAATATAATATTAGTATTAGTAGCCATAAAAGTAGCAATACCTTCAGGAATATTATGAATAATTATAGCTAACATTGCAAATACCCCTACTCTATATAAATTATTATCTGTTGGAATATATTTGTCAATAAACATAGAAAATATAATACCACTTACAACAAATATTAACATATATATAATAGCAGGAAATTTAGGAAAAATATTAATTAATAAGTTATATGATTCTGGTATTAAATCAGTAATTGATACTGTAAACATTACTCCTGAAGCAAAAGCTAAAGAGGCTATAATTATATTTTCATTTTTTTTCTTAAATATAAATATTGATCCAAGCATCGTAGATAAGCCTGCTAATATAGTTAGAATAAAAGCAAATGATATATTATTCATTGATATCACCTATAAAATTATATGACTAAATAAAAACTTAATAACAGATATTAAGTCTTTAAATTATTAAATTCGTTTTAATTTTCTTAGATAATCTTTATTTTTAATTTTATATGATTCTATTGCTTTCTGTAATGATTTATTATATGTCCAATCATCTAAATTGCAATTATTTAAAAATTGTAATGTTTTATCATAGTATTTTACTAAACACATTGAAATAAGCCATGCAATAGCCATTTTAACGTAATATTCATCACTTTTAATACAATTTACCATATCAAGCACTTCATCGATATAATCATCATTTAAATAGTAAAATAATGATACTATCCCTACTCTATTAATAAATGGTTTATCATTTTTTAAATACTCTTTAATTTTAATTAAGTACTTATCTAAATTTTTATTAATAATTTTATAATTTAAAACAACTGAATCACAAGTAGCCCAAGAATCAATATAATTAATATAATCATCAAATAATTTAATCGATTCATTATAATCTTTTAAATAAGTAATAACTAAACCATACAACATTATTTCTTCATAATATTTATGCTTATTATTCTTAATAAAAGTTAAGTAATCATTTTTAGATATTTCTTTAGCTATTTTCTTTAAAATAGGAATCCTAACTCCAATTATATTATTAGTTTTAATAATTCTTTCGTTAAATTTTTTATATTCATCATCTTTAATACTACACAAATATTTAATTAATTCTAAATTATCCGTGAGGATGGAACTTGGTATATTCATCTTTTAATTTTTGATTTGAAATATGAGTATATATTTGTGTAGTGGATAATGAACTATGACCTAACATTTCTTTAATACTTACAATATCTGCACCTCTATCAAGTAAGTGAGTTGCAAAAGAATGTCTTAAAGTATGAGGAGAAAATTCAGTTTTTATATTTTTTTTGATAGCTAATTCTTTTACTAATTTATAAAAACTTTGTCTTGATAATTTTTTGCCATGATTATTTAAAAATATATAATCGGTATTAGTTTTAAGTAGTTCTTTTCGGTATTCCAATATATATTTTTTTAAATAATATATAGCATAATCACCAATTGGAATTATTCTTTCTTTACTACCCTTACCTAAAGTTCTTATTAAATCACTATCTAAATCAATATCATTTAGTTTTAAATTAACTAATTCACTTACTCTAAGTCCTGTGGCATACATTAACTCTAACATAGCTTTATTTCGGTAACTATATTTATCAACTAAATCAATATCTAACAAATTTTTAACTTCGTCAATTGATAATACTTTAGGTAAAGTTTTCCTTAGTTTAGGTACTTCTAAATATTCCATTGGATCAGTTACAAATCTATTAGACAATACTAGAAATTTATAAAATGTTCTTAAAACAGAAACATTATGATTAATAGAACTAGTAGATAATTGTTGTTCTCTTAAATATTTTGTATATTCCATTATATCTTTTCTTTTAATATTATTGATATTTAAATTCTTTTTACTAATATATTTATAATA
This sequence comes from uncultured Bacilli bacterium, assembly GCA_944359085.1. Lineage (GTDB taxonomy): Bacteria > Bacillota_I > Bacilli_A > RF39 > UBA660 > Faecisoma. Next base: position 5,822 of record CALVSQ010000043.1, read on the forward strand.
TTTATATAAATCATTCATATAAGAATTAATTGTTTCATTACTATATTTTTTATCTATTAATAAATATGTTTTAAATTCTAAAGCTTTATTATTAAATTCATCTTTATTTGGTATAAAATTCATATTATCACCTATATAATTATATCACACTCTATTAATTTTTTAATAATTTTGATAAAATAATATGTGGTGATGTAAATGGAACCTTTAGCACATATTTTAAGACCCACTAAATTAGATGATATAGTTGGTCAAAAACATTTAATTGGCGAAGATAAGATATTAACTAATGTAGTCAAAAATAAAAAATTATTTTCTATGATTTTATATGGTAAACCTGGTATTGGTAAAACTAGTATTGCTACTGCCATTGTAAATGAATTAGGATATAAATATATTTTATTAAATGCCGTTATAAATAATAAAAAGGATTTTGATGATGCTATAAACGAAGCTAAATATAATAGTGAATATATTATAATTATGGATGAAATTCATAGATTAAATAAAGATAAACAAGATTTATTATTACCATATCTAGAAAATGGATTAATCACTTTAATAGGTATGACAACATCTAATCCATATCATAAAATAAATCCAGCTATTAGAAGTAGATGTCAAATATTTGAATTAAAAGAACTAAACGATGAAGATATTAAAGAAGCATTAAGAAAAGGCATTAAATATTTAGAAGATATTCAAATTGATGATGAAACAATTAATTATATTGTTAAATTATCTGGAGGAGATTTAAGATTTGCTTACAATTTATTAGAAGTAGCTTACTATTCTAGTAGCAATAAAATAGTTAATGTTGAACATATAAAAAAAATAAACAGTAAGCCTGTATTCTTTCACGATAAAAATGAAGATGGTCATTATGATGTATTATCCGCTTTTCAAAAGTCAATTAGAGGTAGTGACGTTAACGCTAGTTTACATTATTTAGCTAGATTAATTGAAGCTGAAGATCTAGATAGCATTTATAGACGAATGACAGTCATTGCTTATGAAGACATTGGTCTTGCTAATCCATCGATGGGAGCTAAAGTAGATGCCTGTATTAATGCTTGTGAACGATTGGGATTACCTGAAGCAAGAATACCACTTGCTACAGTTGTAGTTGAACTTGCATTATCACCTAAATCAAATTCTGCTCA
>CALVSQ010000044.1 GCA_944359085.1 uncultured Bacilli bacterium
TTTTCTTTTCTTATTTTAGAAATTAATTTCCCAATATTTTCATTTTCCATATAAATCACCTACCATCTAAATTATAAATAAGATTTTTTATAAAATCAACAAACCATTGGTTGAATAAAAAAAATCATTAATTTTTTAATGATTTAATAATTTTATTAATAAATAATCCTATAAAAAATGGAACAGTCATTTGCCCAATAATCATAATTATACAATATAAATTTCCAAATATTTTTTCTAAAATTATAAATAAACCAAATCCATTATTTATAAACATTAAATTACCATTAAAATTAATGTTTATAATATAAGCAAGTAAACAAATAATAAGAACTAATAAAGAATAATATTTAATATTTTTAAATTTTATAGTTACATAGTCATATTTAACAATAATTAACCCTAAATATATCATAACAGCATGATAGAATAAACTTTGAAAACTTATAAAATGAAATAATGGATATATACCTAATGAAGTTCCTGGTGAAATTAAAAATGCAATTCCAGCAAACAATCCACCTGTTGCTAAAAAAACATCACCTATTTTTTTTAATTTTCCTTTAGTAAATCCACTTAAAATTCCTGCATATAACAATATACTACAATAATATAAAGGTACATAAGTATTAACATTATTAATATTACCTATTATAAAATTAAAAATAATCTTTATTACTTCTAATATCCACACTGTAATTGTTAACATTTTAATAATTTTAGTGATGTCTTCTTTGTCTTTAATCGTAATTTTTTTTATACAAAAATATAAAATAGCAATAATAATTAATACACAAAATAAATGTTTTAAATTATATAATCCACAGGCTGGATATACGTCTGGTTTAGCAAAAAACATAAATAATTACCTATTAAGCAATACTTTTTTTGCATACGAACAATCTGCAATAATTTTCTTATTATTTTTCTCTGCTTCTTCAATTACACATTCAACTAATTTTCTGGCTATATTTTGACCACGATATTCATTAGAAACAAAGGTATGTATAATATTCCAAGTATTTTTTTCTTCTACAAATTGACATTCACCTATTATTTTATTATCATCTAATGCTATAGATTTATTTTCACTTTTTAAAAATTTTATTTCTATCATAATTTCCTCCATCAATTATTTAAAATTTTAAACTAATAAATGATACACATTCAACATGCTTTGTTTATATATTATAATTAGTTGATTTTGATATGTATTGGTATAATTGGCTACTTCATAATATACTTTGTAATATAGTATAATATGCATTATGTAAATATCATTTTAAAACTCCTAAGCCCAAATAAATTTTTTTGCCGCTTTTTAAATAATTTTTTATTTGAAGTTGTAATGTGGTATCAGTTTCTAATAAAGAATAATCATCACATTTATCTAATCTATAAACAAAATTTAATATATCTTTTTCACAATCTTCTCCATCCTTTACTTTGAATAAATCGTGAAATTTAGGTATATTGGTATTTTTATCTATCATTTCATTTATTTGATTGCTAAGTAACCATGAATTACATACATATTTAAAGTCATTAATTCTAAACGTATTTTTTATTATTTCTTTTGATTGTTTTATTGATTCCTTACTTTTTGAAATATCAAAATCTGTATTCTTTGGAATATGAATTTTAATTATATCATCACTATCGTATTCGAATTGCAAATTTCCAATTTCGATAATTCTTCCCCTAATAAAATATATCGCCCATAACATTTGAGATAGTCGTATTGCTTTATATGTCCTATTTTTTAAATCACTTTCAAAGCATTCTTTAACTCTTTTTTTATGAATAGAAATTTACTCATTATCAAATTTCAACTCATTCATATTAATCCTATGAAAATTATACCCTAACAAAATTATCAAGTTAGTTATAAATGAATTTATATTTTCTCCAAGTAAATCATTAATATTTTCGAACTTCCATAATTTCTTAATAGTTGTAAAATCATCTTTAAATAGTTTAATAACAATTTTCTCTAATAATTTACTTGCATCAAAATTTTTATTTATATCTTCTACACATTGATAGCATACTTTTTTATATTTTTTATCGATATCATAAAACTCTAATGCCTCATCTATTGTTTTCATTTTCATCTTCTATCACCTTGCCTTATAAGCGAAGACATACGCTCTTTAATCAAAATTTTTTATATTTTTGATACCTTTTTTTTTATTTTATAAAAGAATTAACGTAATTTTAACATGCACACACATTCAACATGATTTGTTTATATATTATAATTAGTTAGTTTTGATATGTATTGATATAACTGACTACTTCATAATATACATTATTTTAAAATATATATTAATCGTTTTATTAAATAAATTATAATATTTTTTATATAGTTTTAGGTTTAACCCAAATTTGTGCGATACATTCATTACAATCCTTACATCGATTTACACATTTATAACAATAATTATTTTTTTTATAATAATCTTTACCTAAATCTTTGATCATTTTAAATCCACACCTTTCTAAAATAAATTTAGAATTTACATATCTTCCGTTATCTCCCCATGCTTCATAAATTATATCATTTTCATTATTATCACTACATAAATTTAATAAGTTGGTCCCAATTCCTCTACCTTGATATTCTTTATTGACAACCAAATACAAAATTTCCTTAACATTCTTTAAATTCAAATTATATTTATCATGCTCTAAAACATCGCTTATTCCGCAAGCTGCTACTATTTTATTATCAATAATACAGATATAATAATTGTTTATATCTTTAGCTATTTCTTCAATATTACTTTCTAATATTGACTTTTTAGATTCAATATTACAAGTTCCGAGTAAATCAGTAACAAGTTGTGCTATATAATTAATATCATTACTTATAGCTTTTCTATATTTCATAAACACCAACTCCCTTCATTAATAATTCAACTAATCAACCAATACAACTAGACCTTGTATGTGGAAACATATACTACTAAAACTACCTATCATATTTTTTTGTGTATTTTTGTAAAAATCTATTGTTTTTTGCTATTTTTTAACTTTTTTTAGTACACAATGTATAGTTGATTTTTCCATGCTTTATAAGGTTTTAACGCAAGTTAAGTATACACACACATTCAGTATGCCTTGTTTGTATATTATGACTAGTTAGTTTTGATATGTATTGGTGTAATTGACCAATTCATGGTATACATTATAATATAGTATAATATGTGTTATGTATAACTTATTTGCAATCTTCCAATCTAACCTCTTATATTATTTTTTGAAACTTTTCTTAGCTTTCCATTTTCAGCTTTATAAAAAAATGGTCTTGATTGTTATTAAAATCTAATACTTTAACAAAATCGCTATCTTCATTTGAAAGATTATTATTTCTAATAAATATATCAGACTTTAAATCATCACACAAAGTTTAATTAAATTTTGATTTACATATATTCATTATCATATTTTCTTCTTTTTCTTCATGTCTCCAAAACCTCAATTATAATATAATTTTATAATACATTACAAAAAGGAACTTCTTTGAGTGAATAAGTAGTAGATGAAAACTTAAGAGAAATATTTAAAACTTATACAAAAAAATGCAAAAAAGCAAAAGAAATGTTACTTTGTTTGGAAAAAATATGAATACATCTGTAGAAATTGCTATCAAATATGGCTATATTCAAGATAAAGATATTAAGATAAACCACTTTAAAATTTTTTTATATTACAATATGTTATTTTTGAGTTATTTTTAATACTCTTTGACTAGCAACATTATGTTCTTCATAAGAAAATAGTTTTATCTTTTCTTCTTCTGTTAATTCATCATTTAATAATTCAATTGTCATAGAATTTAAAATAGTTGTATTAGCGCCTGGACAGATTATTTGGGAATTTAAAATTAATTTTTTATTATCATGTAAAACTTTTTTCAATTCTTCTTTTAAAGTAATAAAATCATCATCTTTTTGTAAATAGCTAACAGCTTCACAAATATGAGTTAATTCAATTATTCTTATAGTTTGAATAGCTCTTATTGGAGAAGAAATAATATCATCATCACTTAATAATTCATTTAATTTTCGTAAAAATGACCACCTATAATCTTGTAATTTTTTTCTCATACTAAAACCTCCTTTTGAATCTAATATCATTATATATTATTAAATTATAATTATCAACAAAAATATATATTATGCGAGAAATACTTATTAAAGTTACTTCTCTTTTACTAGAAGATAATCTTATATTAAATAAGTAAATCTATTATATTATTCTTAGTTTCTACTTGCAAGTTCTCTTTATAATATTTTTCTAAAAATAATATTTCTAGTTGTACTATTAATACCTTATGTGTGATTGAATTAGCCACCCAACACTACTAGACCTTGTATGTGAAAACATATCTACTAAAACAACCTATCATATTTTTGGAGTGTTTTTTTATAAAATTTTGCTATTTTTGACTATTTTTTTGGCTTTTTTTAGCACCCTATGTATAGTTGATTTTCCCTTATTTTATAAGGGTTTAACGCAGTTTTAACAAGCACACACATTCAACGTGGTAAGTATTACCAAACATATCAAATGGTGTTATTTCTATGACATCATATTTTTCTTTTAATATATTTAAATCTCTTGCTAAAGTAACAGGATCACAAGAAACATAAACTATTTTTTTAGGTTTTATTTTAATTATGTTATCAATACTTTTGTTATCTAATCCAGCTCTAGGTGGATCTACAATAATAATATCAGCTTTAAAATTATTTTCGGATAAAATAGTACCTACATCACCACTTATAAAATCAATATTATTAATATTATTTAATTTTTTATTAATTAAAGCATCTTTAATCGCTTCTTTATTTAATTCAATTCCTAATACCTTATTTGCTTTTTTAGAAACATATATACCAATTGTCCCTGTTCCACAATATAAATCTAAAACATTACCTCCATCAACATATTCTAATACTTTATTATAAATATTTATCATACCAATATTGTTAACTTGAAAAAAAGATGTAGGAGATATAATAAATTTAAAATCATTAATTTCTTCTCTAATATAACCATTACCTTTAAATACTTTATCATTTATTATTATAGTATCAACATCTAAATCAATTTTTAAATTTATTTTACCATAAAATACAACCATACTTTCTAAATTAGTAACTCTCACAACTATTTTTTTTACATCACTAACATCAATTTTTTTCAATTTATTTATTATTTCATTAATTTTATTATCAACTAATAAGCAATTATCAATATTAATTATATCATTAGATTTTTTTTGAAAATATCCTATACCATTTTTTACTTGTAAAGTGATTTTATTACGATAATTAAATTGTTTACTACTAACAATATTATTAATGCATTCTAGTCCACTAAATTTTTTTATAATTTCCTTTACTTTATTTTCTTTATATTTTAATTGTTCAATGTACGATAAATGCAGTAAATCACAACCACCACATTTGTCATAATAAGGACAATTACTTTTCACTCTTAGAGGACTTTTTTTTATATAATCAATGACTACTCCTTCCATATAATTCTTTTTTTCTTTAGTTATGAGTATTTCAACTTCTTCGCCAATTAAACTATTTTCAACAAATATAGGAATATTATTTACTTTGGCTATGCCGCGACCAAAATGATCTAATTTTTCAATTCTAACTACTAATTTTTTCATAGCAATATTATATCATATAAAACATAAAACTTATATATAACGCTAAAAAAAGATACAATAAGTATCTTTAAAAGCAAAAAAAATTGGCAACTTGCTATTTTCGCTTACACTATCTTCGCCGTTAAAGAGCTTAACTGCTGTGTTCGAGATGG
>CALVSQ010000045.1 GCA_944359085.1 uncultured Bacilli bacterium
ATTTTCAAAAGAAAAAGGAACTAATCAAAAAATTATTTTAATTTATTTTTAGGAATTAATCAAAAATTATTGACATATTAAATTGACTTGAAAAATAAAGTTTTTTAGGTTATAATTAAATAGGTGATAACATGGCATACAATGAAAGTTCAATAAAAATACTAGAAGGCTTAGAAGCAGTAAGAAAAAGACCTGGTATGTATATTGGTTCAACAGATAAAAGAGGATTACACCATTTAGTATGGGAAATTGTAGATAACAGTATTGATGAAGTATTAAATGGTTGCGGAAAAAAAATAAAAATAATTATTCACAAAGATGGTTCTGTGAGTGTAGAAGATGAAGGAAGAGGAGTACCAGTTGGAATGCACGAATCTGGTATGTCTACTCCTGAAGTTATATATACAGTATTACACGCTGGTGGAAAGTTTGAAAATTCAGGATATAAAGTATCTGGTGGCTTACATGGTGTTGGTGGATCTGTAGTTAATGCTTTAAGTAAATGGATGGAAGTAACCATTAAAAGAGATGGTTATGTTCATTATATTAGATTTGAAGATGGCGGGAAAGTAAAAATACCTTTAAAAAAATTAGAAAAAACAAGTAAAACTGGTACTAAAGTTAGATTTATGCCTGATGATGCTATTTTTAGTACAACGCATTTTTCTTTTACGACAATATGTGAAAGAATGCAAGAATCAGCTTTTTTACTTAAAGGTTTAACTGTTGAAGTAATTGATGAAGAAGATAATAAGCAAGAAGTTTTTTGTTATGATAATGGTTTAAAATCATTTGTTGAATATTTAAATGATGGCAAAAGTGAATTACATAAAGTAGTTCATTTTGAAGGTAGTAAAGAAGGAATTAATGTTGAAATTGCATTTCAATATACTGATACTTATTCTGAAAACATAATCAGTTTCGTTAATAATGTAAAAACTACTGATGGTGGTTCACATGAAGTTGGATTTAAAACAGCCTTAACTAAAGTGTTTAATGATTATGCAAAAACTAATGGTTATTTAAAAGCTAAAGATAAAAATTTAGAAGGTACAGATACAAGAGAAGGATTAACTGCTATTATAAGTTTACAAATACCAGAAGCATTATTACAATTTGAGGGTCAAACAAAAGCTAAATTAGGTACTCCAGTAGCAAGAACAATTGTAGAAAGTATAACAAGTGAAAAATTGCAATTTTTCTTAGAAGAAAATAAAGCAGTTGCTACTGATATATTAAATAAAATGGTTAAAAGTAAAATGGTTAGAGAAGCTGCTCGTAAAGCTCGTGATGAAGCAAGAAATGGTAAGGGAAAAAATAAAAAAGAACAAGCTTTATCAGGTAAATTAACTCCAGCTCAAACTAAAAATCCAAATAAAAATGAATTATTTTTAGTTGAAGGAGATTCAGCTGGTGGATCTGCTAAGCAAGGAAGAGATAGAAAATTCCAAGCAATATTACCTTTAAGAGGTAAAGTTTTAAACTGTGAAAAAACTAAACTAGAAGAAATATTTAAAAATGAGGAAATAAATACTATCATTCATACAGTTGGAGCTGGTGTTGGTAGTGATTTTGATATTAAAGATTGTAATTATGACAAAGTTATTATCATGACCGATGCTGATGATGATGGAGCGCATATTCAAGTATTATTATTAACTTTCTTTTATAGATATATGAAACCATTAATTGAACATGGTAAATTATATATTGCTATGCCACCTTTATATAAATTATTTAACGGTAAAACAATTTATTATGCATGGACTGATGAAGAAAGAAAAGAAATATTAGAAAAATCAAAAGTTAAATTAGAAACTCAAAGATATAAAGGATTAGGAGAAATGAACGCAGATCAATTATGGGAGACAACAATGAATCCAGATACTAGAAGTTTAGTTAAAATTAATATAACTGATGTTGCCTTAGCCGAAAAAAGAGTGAGTATTTTAATGGGAGATAAAGTAGAACCAAGAAAAGAATGGATAGAAGAAAATGTTGATTTTACTTTACAGGATGATTATAGAAAATGAGATATGAAATATTAAAAAGATTTTTAGATATAATTTTATCTATAATATTTATTATATTAACTTTCCCATTTATGTTGTTAGTTTTAATAATTACATTTTTAGATATTGGTTTATCATTAATTGATATAAGAATTCCTAGAGAAGGGAAAAATAAAAAACCATTTTATATGTATAAAATAAGAACAAGAATATATGATAAAAATGGTAATAGTCATTATAGTAAAATAAGTAAATTTATAGATGATACTGGTTTAAATGAATTACCACAATTTTATAATGTTTTAAAAGGAGATATGTCTATTATTGGTCCTAGGGCATTTATATGTGGTGAAAAGTTGCCTGAAGGAAAAATAAGCCCTAAGAGATATTTAGTAAAACCAGGAATCATCAGTTTAGCGCAAGTTTATGGTGGAAGAAAATTAAGTTATAAAGATACTTTAAAATGTGATATAGAATATTATGATAATTTTAGTTTATTATTTGATATTAAAATATTTTTTAAATCATTAAAAACAATAATCAACAGAATATTAGGTAGGTGAGTTATGCAAGATGTTTTAAAAAGAATATATGATTATTCACTAGAAGATATAATGGGAGAAAGATTTGGGAGATACTCTAAAACAATTATTCAAGATAGAGCATTACCAGATGTAAGAGATGGGTTAAAACCAGTTCAAAGAAGAATATTATATACAATGTATCAAGGAAGAAATACTTATGATAAACCATATCGTAAATCTGCTAAAACAGTAGGAGATGTTATGGGACAATACCATCCACATGGTGATTCTAGTATATATGAAGCGATGGTAAGAATGAGTCAATGGTGGAAACAAAATACACCATATATTGATATGCATGGTAATAATGGATCAATGGATGGTGATAGTCCTGCTGCTTATCGTTATACAGAAGCAAGATTATCTAAAATAAGTAATGAATTGTTAAAAGATATAAATAAAGATACTGTTATAATGACTTATAATTATGATGATACATTATTTGAACCAACTGTATTACCCGCTAAATTTCCTAATTTATTAGTAAATGGATCTAATGGTATATCAGCAGGATACGCAACTAATATACCGCCTCATAATTTGGGTGAAATAATTGACGCAACTATTAAAAGAATTGATAGTCCTAATTGTTATTTAGATACAATTTTAGATATAGTAAAAGGTCCAGATTTTCCAACAGGTGGTATTGCATGTGGAAAACAAGGGATAATTGATGCTTTTACTACTGGGCGTGGTAAAGTAATAGTAAAATCAAAGTATGAAATTGTAAAGAATAAAGGTAAAGATCAAATAGTAATTACTGAAATTCCTTTTGACGTTAATAAAGCTGCTTTAGTAAAAAAAATAGATGAAATTAGAATAGATAAAAAAGTTGAAGGAATCGGGGAAGTAAGAGATGAATCAGATCTAGAAAATCCTGAAACAATTGTTATCGATTTAAAAAAAGATGCCAATAGTGATTTAATAATAAATTACTTATTAAAAAATACTGATTTGCAAATATCTTTCAACTATAATATGGTTGCAATTGTAAATAATAGGCCAATGACATTGGGAATATTACAAATATTAGATGCTTATATAGCTCATCAAAAAGAAGTTATTTTAAAAAGAACTAAATTTGATTTAGATCACGCTTTGGCAGAAATGCATATAGTAGAAGGTTTAATTAAAGCTTTATCAATTTTAGATGAAGTTATTAAAACAATAAGAAGTTCTAAAAACAAAAGCGATGCTAAGGATAATTTGGTAAAAGAATATGATTTTACTGAAAAGCAAGCAGAAGCTATTGTTATGTTACAATTATATAAATTAACTAATACTGATGTAACTGAATTATTAGAAAGAAAAGATAATTTAAAATTAATGATTGAATTTTTAGAAAGTATTTTAAATGATGAAAATAAACTAAAAACAGTTATGAAAGATGAATTAAGAAGTATTAAAAAAGAATATGCTACAGAAAGAAAAACTCTTATAGTAGATGAAGTAGAAGATATTAAAATAGATACTACATCAATGATCCCTAAAGAAGATTGTATAGTAGTAGTTACTAAACAAGGATATGTAAAAAGAGTTTCTTTGAGAAGTTATAACGCTAATGATGGTGAAACTTTATTAAAAGAAAATGATTATATTATTGGCTTATATCAAATGAATACTTTAGATACATTGTTATTGTTCACAGATTTAGGCAATTATTTATATGTGCCTATCTATGAATTACCAGATTTAAAATGGAAAGAATTAGGAAAACATATAAGCAATATTATTAAATTAAATAGTGAAGAAAATATTATAAAAAGTATTCCAGTTTATAATTTTAATGAAAATAAATATATAACTTTATTTAGTAAAGATGGATTAGTTAAACGAACTAAATTAGATGAATTTAAAGTAACTAGATATTCCAAACCAATGTGTTGTATGAAATTAAAAGGTAATGATAAATTAGTTAGTGTAACTGATTCTAATGGAAGTGAAGTATTTATAACAACATTAAATGGTTATGGATTAAGATATAAAACTAATGAAATATCAATTGTAGGTATCAAAGCAAGTGGTGTTAAAGCTATTAATTTAAAAGATGATTATGTAGTTAGTGGTAATTTATTTGATAGTAGTGATTATATTACAATTATTACAACTAATGGCACTGGTAAACGAGTTAAGTTATCTGAATTCGAATTATCTACAAGAGCTAGACGTGGTGTTTTATTAGTAAGAGATGTTAAAACTAATCCATATAAAATATTAAAATCATTTATTGATGTTAAAAAATTAGGTATTTTAACTGATAAAATTACGCATATTAAAGTTACTGAATTACCTATAGTTGATAGATATTCAACAGGAACAGTAATTGATAAAAAAGGAATTGTTGATTGTTTTGAGATAATTAGTTTAACAAAACAAGAAAAAGAAACACCAAAATTTGAAGAAGAAATAATTGATATTTCTTTAGATGATGTCGATGAAAAAATATTAACAATTGATGATTTTTTAGATGATTTTAAGATATAAAGAGGGATTAAATGAACGAAATAGTAATTAATATTGATAATGAAGATGATTATATTAATAAATATAATTCAAATAATTTATCTAATGATTTAAGTAATTATATATATGAAAAATGTAAAGGTAAACCTTTTAATAACAAAATAGGAATTCTTATAAAATCTAATTTTAAATTAAACGAAGAAAAGCAAAAAGATATTGCCAATAAAATTCATAACAATTATAAAATAGATTTGGAAGAAAACTTATTAATAATTAAATATTCAACTATAAAAAAATTATTAATATTTATATTAGGTATAATATTTCTTTATATGTCTTATGTTTTAAAAATTAATTTTGTTTTATCTGAGACTGTTCTAATAATAGGATGGGTAGCAATATGGGAAGCTGCTTATGCTTGGTTATTTGAAAGTGATAAAATTAAAATAAGAATTAAAAGATTAAAAAAATTATCTACTTGTGATATAAAATTTGAAGAAATTTCAAAAAAATAAAAAAAAGTATTGTCAAATCAACAATTATATTGTATAATTAGTCTTGTCAGTTGACAAGGCATGCCTGAGTGGCGAAATTGGTAGACGCACAGGACTTAA
>CALVSQ010000046.1 GCA_944359085.1 uncultured Bacilli bacterium
GCATAACTTAAATCACTACTTAATTTACAATCAGTAACAGTTACAAATTTTATATCACTATCTTTTACTTCATAAGCTAAAATATAACTTATTTCTTTTACTATATTACTAGCAATTCTATCTATTTTTACACTCATCTTTTTATTTCCACCATTTCATATGCTTCAATAACATCTTTTTCTCTTATATCATTATAATTTTCAATTGTTATTCCACATTCTAAACCTTTTTTAACTTCTTTAACTGAATCTTTTTCTCTTTGAATTGAATTGATATTACCATCATATATAACAACACTATCTCTAATTATTCTTGCTTTTGAATCTCTTTTAATTACACCATCAGTAACATATGATCCAGCAATTGTACCAACCTTTGAAAATTTAAACAATTTTCTAACTTCAGCTGTTCCTGTTACTTTTTCTTCATAAATAGGTTCTAACATGCCTTTCATAGCAGCTTCCATTTCTTCTACTGCTTTATAAATAATATTGTATAATCTTATTTCTACACCTTGTTCTTTAGCATAATCTTTTAATTTACTATCAGGTCTTACATTAAATCCTATTATTATAGCATTAGATGCTTTAGCTAAAACAATATCACTTTCTTTAATAGCTCCAACGCTACTTCTTATAACGTTTACTTTAACACCTTCAACATCTAATTTTTCTAATGAATTTTTAACTGCTTCACTACTTCCATTAACGTCAGCTTTAATAATTACATTTATTTCTTTTTTTCCTTCTTGTATTTTATTAAACAAATCTTCTAAAGTAACTGATTTACTTGGTGCCATTTCTTTTTGTTTTGCCATTTCTTGTCTTTTTAAACCGATATTTCTTGCTTCTTTTTCTGATTCAAAAGCCATGAATTTGTCACCAGCTTTTGGCACTTCATTAATACCTGTTATTTCAACTGGTTGTGATAATTTAGTTGATGTTAAATTTAAGCCTTTATCATCTTTTAATGTTCTTATTTTACCATAGGCATGACCGACTACAACAGGGTCACCTAACCTTAAAGTACCATTTTGAACTAATACAGTTACTATTGGTCCTAAATGTTTATCAAGTCTTGATTCAACAACTGTTCCAACTGCATAACGATTAGGATTTGCTTTATATTCATTCATTTCAGCAATTAACAAAATACTATCTAATAATTCATCAATACCTTGACCTGATTTAGCTGATATTAAGTTAACAATAGTATCTCCACCCCAAGATTCAGGTGTTAAACCATGTTCAGTTAATTGAGTCATTACTCTTTCAACATTTGCTTCTGGTTTATCTATCTTATTAATTGCCACAATAATAGGAACATTAGCAGCTTTAGCATGATCAATTACTTCTTCTGTTTGTGGCATAATACCATCATCAGCAGCAATTATAATTATTACAATATCAGTAATACTTGCACCTCTTGCACGCATTTCAGTAAATGCTGCATGACCTGGTGTATCAATAAATGTAATGTAATCATCTTTAACTTTAACTTGATATGCACTAATAGCTTGTGTAATTCCTCCTGCTTCTCCACTAGCTACATCAGTTTTTCTAATTGCATCTAATAATGTAGTTTTACCATGATCTACATGTCCCATAATTGTTACAACAGGTGGTCTTTTAACTAAATCTTCTTCTTTGTCAATTATTTCATATTCTTCAAAATTAGTAACATCAGCTGTTTCTTCCCTTTTTAATTCTTTATTATATTCTAGTACTAATATTTCAGCATTTTCAAAACTAATTGCATTATTAATAGTTGCCATTATACCTAAAGAAAATAATTTTTTAACTAATTCACTACTATTTACACCTATTGCATTAGCTAACTCACCTATTGTCATGTTCTCTTTATATAAAACAACATTATCACTAGTAGTATTAGTCATTAATTTAGTTTTATTTTTGTACATTTCTTTTTTCTTTTGTTGGAAATCTTTTTTAGATGGTTTAATATCTTGCTTTTTCTTTAATTTTTGTTTAGATACAGAATCATCTATTTTTATATTTTTATTTTCAATTATTTCTTCTACTATTTCATCCATATCGTCATAATTAGCATTGTCTAATATAACAATATCATCTTCACTTAACAAATCATCTTCACTATTTACTGGAATATCAAATTCTTCACATTTTTTTAATATTTCAGCAACACTTTTGTTTACATCATTAGCGTATTCTAATACACTCATCATAATAAACACCTCCTATAATGTTTCTTTTAGTTTTTCATAAATTTCATCCTTAACCTCTATTTCCAAAACCTTATCTAAAATTTTACTTTTTTTAGCTTTTTCAAAAACTTCTAAATCTTTTTTTAAATAAGCACCTCTACCATTTGCTTTTCCAGTTACATCTACTATAACATCTTGTTCTGGAGTTCTAACAACTCTTATTAATTCTTGTTTCGGTAATTTTTCTCTTGTTACCACACATGAACGCATTGGTATTTTTTTTACTTTCACTTTACTCACCTACTATATTTATGCCCATTTCTTTAGCTTGGTCAGTTGTTTTAATATCTAATTTATATTTTGTTAAACGAGACGCTAATTTAACATTTAATCCTTTTTTACCGATTGCTAAAGATAAATTATCATTGTCAACTACAACTAATGCTTCTTGTTTCTTTTCATCTGTTATAAATACATGTAAATTTTTAGCTGGTGATAAAGCATTTTCAATAAATTTAGCTTTATCAGTTGTATAAGCAACAATATCAACTTTTTCTGGTCCTAATTCTTTTAATATATTACCAATTCTAGTTCCTTTTTCACCTATACATGAACCGATTGGATCAACATTAGGATTTTCTGAATAAACTGCTATTTTAGATCTAACTCCAGCTTCTCTTGCAACACTATAAACTAATATAATTCCTTCATTTATTTCAGGTATTTCAAGTTCAAATAATCTTTTAATAAATCCATAATGATTTCTTGATAAAAGAATAAGTGGTCCTTTACCTGTACTTTCTACTTTAGTTACATATACTTTTATACTTGAACCCATCTTTATTTTTTCTCCAGGAATTGTTTCTGATTTTGGTAATATACCTTGGGTTCTACCTAAATCAATATAATAATTTCTAACATCTTCCATAGCTACTAAACCAGTTATCATTTCATCTTGTTTATCAGCAAATTGTTCCATTATAATGTTTTTTTCAGCTTCTTTTATTTTTTGAATAACTACTTGTTTTGCAGTAGCAGCAGCAACCCTTCCAAAATCTTTAGGAGTTACTTCTTCTTCAATTGTTTCACCAACTTCAATATCAGGAACAATTTTTTTAGCTTCTTCTAAAGTTATATGAATTCTTTTATCAAATATGTAAGGTTTTTCTACTTCAATAGTAGCGCCTTCTTCTTCTGATTCTGTATCTTCAACCTCAATCATAATAGGTTCTCTTGCTTCATGTTCTTCATCTAAAACTACTGTTTTAAAAGAATAAACATGAATATCACCAATTTCTCTATCAATAGCAACTCTAACATTTGTCAAAGATTTGTAATTTTTTTTATAAGCAGATGTTAAAGCAAGTTCTAAAGCATCATAAATATAATTTTCAGATATTCCTTTTTCTTTAACTAATAAATCTAATGCTTTTTTAAATTCTTTAATGTTCAAATTAATCACATCCTTTCTCTTTTGAACAGATATCCACAATATAACTTTCATCAATAAAATCAATTTTATCTAATATTGGATCTACTAAATCATTTACCTTAACACAATCGTTAATAGTAATAAAACCTTCTTTATCGATAATTATTCTTAAAAAATTAGTATTATTCTCTTTTACATACTTTACATCATCTAGAATATAACCTAAATCTGTAATTGGTTTTTCAATTAATTCTCTAACTTTATTTTCCATAAGACCTCCAACTATATTAAAGAGTGGGATTATGTCCCACTCCTCATGCAATAATATTATATCATAATTTTTAGATTTTAAAACATTTTTCTAAAAAAGATTTATTATTTTTAGTTAAAATGATATAATGTATTATGGTGAGATAATGAAAAAAGAAAATTTAAAACAACCTATTTTAGGGTTATGTGTAGTTATATCTTATTTTATATATAGCTATTATCAAACTGTACCTTTAAGTTTATTAGGTATAAACTATTATAATTTAAATATGTTTGATAAAATTGTTTATTTAATGGTTACTGAATTAATTTATTTACTTATTTTGTTTTTTATTTACCGTAAGGAATATATTAGAGATTTTAAAGATTACATTAAAAACTTTAAAAATTATATGCCTAAATATATGGAATATTGGGCTTTAGCTTTTTCTTTAATGTTAATAAGTAATTTTATTATTGTTACCTTGTTTCCAAATTCTGTAGCAACTAATCAAGAAGCAATTAATAATATATTAGTTCAAGCACCATTTTATATGATAGTTTCAGCTGTATTATTCGCTCCTTTCTTAGAAGAAACTATTTTCAGATTTAGCTTTAGAAAAATTTTTAAAAATGATTTAGTATTTATTATTTTATCTGGATTAGTTTTTGGTGGTTTACATGTTATTGGATCATTTAATAATTTAATTGATTTAATTTATATTATTCCTTATTCAATTCCAGGAGCAGTATTCGCATATACACTTGTTAAATCTAAAAATATATTTATTCCAATGAGTTTACATTTTTTCCACAATGGAATTATGATGTTTATTGAAACAGTATTATTATTTTTTATTTAAGGAGTTTTAATGAAAAAAGTTATTATTATTTTGGTTATAATTATTTTAGCAATAAGTCTTTGTTTATTATATTCAAGATTTATTGCAACTAGAGGATTGAAAGTTAAAGAGTATAAAGTTGTTAGTAGTAAAATAACAGATTCTTATCATGGTTTAAAAATAATTCATTTAACTGATATTCATTATGGTTCAACTGTTAATGAAAAGGAATTAAATAATATTGTGGATAAAGTAAATGAAATAAAACCAGATATAGTTGTTATGACGGGAGATTTAATTGATGAAAGATTATCTTATGATAAAGATATAATTATTAATTGTTTGAGCAAAATAGAAGCCAAATTAGGAAAATTTGCGGTAAGTGGTAATCATGATATTCCACTAGATGATTATAATTACATTGTTAAAGAAAGTGAATTTACTAGTTTGGATAACAAATATGAACTAATTTATTCAAAAAGCAATGAACCTATTATCATATCAGGCATAGGTTATGGTGATGAAGATCTTGGTATAAAAACAGAACAATTTGATAAATACATATCTGAATTGAAAACGGATGATATTAAACCTATTTATTCAATATTATTAGTTCATGAGCCTGATACTGTAGAAAATTTGGATTTAAACAAGTATGATTTAATTTTAGCTGGACACTCTCATGCTGGTCAAGTAAGATTACCTATTATTGGAAAATTATATACTCCAGAAGGAGCTAAAAAATACTATGACGAATATTACAAAATAAATAATACTGATTTATATATATCAAG
>CALVSQ010000047.1 GCA_944359085.1 uncultured Bacilli bacterium
CCTGCATCTTTTAATATATCTCTATCATCAGCTAATAAAAATTTATCAATTCTATTTGACCAATCTTCCATTGTCATCGGTATATGTCTTTTAGCTCTAGCTTCGGCTAAATCTAAAAAAGCAGATACAATTCGTTCTAATTGTTCTAATTCTTATTTATTTAAATAGTTTTTTGCAATTAATACATCAGATTCCATTATTTTACCATTAGGAAAATTTCTCCATTGTAAGTCCCATATATTTCTTTTCTGAATTTGCTCGATTATAAATAATTTCTGCAGCAGTTTGATGAGATACAGCAAAATGCATTTTATTTTGTACTTTTTTAAAAAAATTAATTGATATTGGAGATTTTTGATCATAATCTATGCTTGTAGCATAAATATCAGTTACTTTTTGATAAAATCTTCTTTCTGATAATCTTATTTCTCTAATTTCTTCTAATAATTTTTCAAAATAATCTTTATCAATAAATGAACTATTTTTCATTCGTTCTTTATCTAAAACATAGCCTTGAATAGTAAACGTTTTTAAAATATTAGTCGCCCATCTTCTAAATTGTGTCGCTCTTATTGAATTTACTCTATATCCAACAGAAATTATCGCATCTAAATTATAAAATTCAATACTTCTTTTAACATTTCTATTTCCCTCTTTTTGAACTAATTCCATTTTGGAATAAGTTGAATTTTTGTCTAATTCTTGTTCGTTATATATATTTATAAGATGTTTAGCTATAGCAGGTTGTTCAACATCAAATAATTCCGCCATAGCTTTTTGTGTCATCCATAGAGTCTCATTCTCATATCTAACTTGGATACCTTTATCTTTTTCTTTAAGTTTAAATGTTATAAATTCTTCAGCACTACTTCTTATAATAAAATCTTTTGACATTTTAGACATCAATCCCTTCAATTTTGAGAGTTTTAAATTATAATTAAATAAAAATGTTATTTTTCTTCAAAATATTTTTTTATTTGTTCTGTATATTCTCCATTTTCTAAATGGGTATAAATAGGTGGTAATATTTTTAATCCCTTATTACCATTTTTCTTACCTTCAACTAACAATATATTAGCTTCCATATTTGTTTTAGGATAAATAAATTGAATTTTTTTGGGTTCAATATTATATTTTTTCATACTTTCTAATATATCTAATAATCTTTCTGGACGATGAACAATAGCAACATAACCATTATTTTTAAGTAATTTTTTAGATATTTTAAATATATCATCTAAATTTAATTTAACTTCATGACGAGCAATAGTTTTATAATCAGATTTATTTAAATTAGATTGTTCACTAACTTTAAAAAATGGTGGATTACAAGTTATTACATCAAAAGATTCGGTTTCAAATTTATTATATAATTCATTTATATCAGCATTTATGATATTTATTTGATTTTCTAAATTATTTATTTTAACTGATTTAACCGCTAAACCATAAACATCTTTTTGAATTTCTACACCTGTTATTAAAGCGTTTGTTTTAGTGGATAAAATTAAAGGTATTGGTGCATTACCACATCCAATATCTAATATATTTTTAATATTTTTATTTAAGGTTACAAAGTTAGGTAATAGCACAGAATCTAAAGAAAAATTGAACATTTGTGTATTTTGAACAATATATTTATCTTTATATCCTAACAAATAATTAGTTACTTCCATCTATCTCAACAATCCCTACATCTTTAATATCAACGCTATATTTTTTATTTAGAATATCGATACTAACAACTTTACCTCTTCCTTTATCAGTATCAACAATATTACCTACTTTAGGTAAATCTTTTTTATATTCTTTATATGTTTCATCTTCATATTTTAAGCAACATAAGAGTCTTCCACAAACACCATTAATTTTATTTGGATTTAAAGAGATATTTTGATTTTTAGCCATATTAATAGATACAGATGACATATCTGAATTAAATCGTGCACAACAAAGTTGTCTACCACATAATCCACAACCACCTATTTCTTTTGCTTTATCTCTAACTCCCACTTGTCTTAATTCAATTCTTGTTTTATAAATTGTCGCTAGTTCTTTGGCTAGTTGTCTAAAATCTACTCTATTATCTGATAAAAATCTAAATAATAATTGTGATCTATCAAAAGTAAAATTTGCATCCATAACTTGCATATTAAGTTCTAATTTTTCAATTAATTTTTTACATTTAACTAAAGCTGTTTCAGCATCTCTTAAATTTTTTTTATATTCTAAATAATCTTTTTTAGTAGATATTCTAATTACATCTTTTAATATTGATTTAATTTTATCTTCTTCTATTTCAAAAGGAGGTAAAATGACTTTACCAAATTGTAATCCTCTTTCAGTTTCTACTATTACTGTTACATTTCTTCTTAGATCAAATGTTTTAGGATTAAAATAATATATTTGTTTATTATTATCAAACGCTATTCCTACTACTTTCATCTTACACCACTTTCTAATTCAATTATAATTTTATCCATTAATAAATTTAAATTGGCATTGTATTCTAAATATGTTCTATGTTCATTTATAATAGTTATTTTATTAACTAAGTTATCCACAGTATTTTTATTAGCTATATCTTCTATTAAATCTAAATAATCATTAAATATTTCAATATTACAATTTATTTTATAATTTAAAACATCTTTATAAAAATAAATCATTATTAATATATATTTACTCATTTCCTGTTTATCATTAAAATAATTAAACCAATAATCATTCATATATAACAATATTTTTTTATGATTATTTTCATAATACTTAATAAATTTTAATAATGCTTCTAGTTTTTCTTTATTACTTTCATCATTAATAAAATTATTATAATCTTCATTATTATCAGTTAATAATTGAGCTATTTTATTAAATGTATTTTTATTTTCTAAATCAACTTGTCCATTTAAAGAAATAATTTGACACCTTGAAATAATAGTATCTAATAATTGATAAATATTATTAGTTATCAAAATAGCTATTATTCCTTCTTGTGGTTCTTCCAAAAACTTTAAAATTGTATTAGCTGAATTAACATTTAACTTTTCAGCTTTATTTATAATATAAACTTTTTTATTTCCCACAATTGATTTTTTATTGAATTCTTCTTGTAATTCAGTTAGTTGTTCTTTTTTAATACCATTACCATCTGGATTAATTATTTTTAATTCAGGAAAGTTATTATCATCAATCATCTTACATTGCATACAATTAATACATTCTTCATAAGGACATAATAATAATTTAGCAAATGTTAAAGCAAAATCAAAACATGCACCATATCCATTTGTTTCAATTAAATAAGCATGAGCATAATGTTTTTTATTTAAAGTATTTTTTATTATTTGATAAGCAATTGGTTGATTATTTTGATATTGTTCTAACATACTAACACCTTCCTAAAAAACAACAATTAATATAATGATTAATGAAAACAAAGCTGGTAGGCCAAAAATTGTTAATAAAGATACTGTAACTATATTAATTGGTATTATTAAATTTATTGGTGTAACTAACAAATTATATCCATATAATACAAAAGCACTAATAACAATTCTTTTGATTAGATTAAATAATTTTTTTAACATATTCTTCACCAATAAAAATTATGAATTAATACTATTCAGTATGACTAGTTATATTTTTTCTTTCTTGTAACGCTAATTCTAAAGTTAATGCATCAACATAATCCATATCAGCTCCCATAGGTACACCATGAGCTATTTTAGATATTGTTACATTTTTATCTTCTAATATTTTTGAAATATATAATGCAGTTGTTTCACCTTCAACACTAGGTTTAACAGCAATTATTACTTCTTCAATATTATCATTTTTAATTCTATCTAATAAACTATCTAAGTTTATATCTTCTGGATTAACATCTTCCAATGGAGAAATTAAACCATCTAATACATGATACAATCCATTGTATGAACCTATTTTTTCAAATTGAAAAACATTTTTTGGTTCTTCAACAACACATATAATCTTTTTATCTCTTGTATCACTATTACAAATAGGACAAATATCTGTTTCTGATAAATTATTGCATTTTTTACATCTTCTAATGTTCTTTTTAGAATCTTTTAAAGATTGCGCAAAAAGATCAATTATTTCTTGATCTAGTTCTAAAGTACATAATGCCATTCGTTCTGCTGATTTCTCGCCAACGCCTGGAAATTTTTTGTAACACTCAATTAAATTATTAATTGTTTCAGGATATAACATTAGAATAACCCCGGCATTCCTTGAGTGTATTTACCCATCTTCTTTTCAGTTTCTTTGTCTATTTTATCCATTAATTCATTAACTGCAACTAACATTAAATCTTCAACCATTTCTACTTCATCTTTAGAAATACTTTCCATATCTATTTTGATAGATTTAATTTTTTTATTTCCCATAGCTTTAACTGTTA
>CALVSQ010000048.1 GCA_944359085.1 uncultured Bacilli bacterium
ATAATAAGAAAATTTCATAAAATTACTATTGACAATTAACGGCTAAATGTGTTAATATATATACTGTTACCGCAATTGGTAACAGTAACACGGAGAGGTGGTCGAGTTGGTTTATGGCTTTTGTAAACATATTCCACACAGTATTTTTGAATAGTAATAAATATTGATAAATATATAGAGAGAGTTGTTTTTAAGTCTATAAAATACTAGCAAATAATAATAAATATTTGCTAGTATTTTTATGTTTAGTGACCAATGTGTGACTAATTATTAACGGAATTTAATAAACGTATTCTACTAATTGGTGCAACTTATAAGTAATTAATATATATTATTGAATATTAAAAATAATATATAAAAAATCACTTTGTACGGTGTTCGACGTACAAAGTGATTTTTATATTAATATAAGTCCTATAAGTCTTTAATAACTTGAGAAACTTTTCCTAAAATTTTAATATCCTGTTCTGAATATATTTCCTGATTATATTTTCTATTAATTGGTATCATAACATATGTACTATTATTTTTAGTTAATATTCGTACTTTAATATTTTCACTTTTATTATTTTTATAAGCTACAAAATCAGATATTTTAAAAGGTTTTTTTAAATCTAAAATAACTTTATTTCCTTCTTCAATTATTGGAGACATGCTATCGTCATTTATTAAAATACCTTGTGGAACATGAAAAGATATATTTGTATTTAATAAATTTTCTTCAATATCTATATTATTTTTTATAAATGAAGTAGAATTATCCATTTCGTCTAACATAAATATTATGGAACTAGCTATATATTCATTATCTAAATATTTTTTAATTATTTTTAGTTTTTCATCTTCTAAATCACGAATATTACTTACCAATAAAGCTGATATGGTATTAATATTAAATTGAAGATTTCTAAAAATTTCTTGTATTTCTTTTGGCGCTTTATCTATATAACCCTCAAGAATAAGCAGTCTTTCATCAACTTCACAAACTTTTGCAATTGCTTTAGAGACTTCTACTTTTGGAGGTTTTCTATGATTATTTAAAATCTTACTAAAATGCGTTTCATTAATTATTACATTATATTCTTCTTTACATTTTTTTATAATATCACTATTTTTATAATCTGTATCGGCTATTATCTTTTGTAGTAGTTTACTATATGGCATTTTTATGACACCTCATAATTA
This sequence comes from uncultured Bacilli bacterium, assembly GCA_944359085.1. GTDB lineage: Bacteria > Bacillota_I > Bacilli_A > RF39 > UBA660 > Faecisoma. The sequence goes on from CALVSQ010000048.1 coordinate 1,186, forward strand.
TTATACAATGGATAAGTTGCCTTGTAAAGACAAGTTGTTAGATTTATGTATTGTAAATCATAATACATCTAATTATAATGCTTATAAATTAAATAGACGTCGATTTAATTTGAAAATTATTTTTAGTTCTATAGGGGACGTGAAGTCCCCTATAGAACTAAAAATACATTGATTTATTTTGGTAATTTATAGGGGCGTGCCTTACTATAAGTAGCCCCCACAGCACCAAAATATGAGAGGAGATTATTTATGATTAATTATATATCTAATATAGATACTATCTACATTTTAGTAGATATTGAAGATTATGAGGAAAATTGTAGAGAACTAATTCAATTGTTGATGGATAGGAGAGAAAGAGCTAAATTAAATGACAAAGATAATTTACAGCATAGAGAATTATTAAGTATTAATGATATGACATTTCAAATACTTCCAAACTCTTGCAAGGGATATGCTTTTATTTTAAAAAATGATGATTATGAGTTAAAAATTTCGCAATACAAATCAAAAATTAAATCTTTTTACCCTATTCAAGTTAGAATAAGTTCAGAAATGTTATGGGGAGAAGGAATATCAAATGCATGGTCTTTTATATACAATTGGATAGCAGAGACATTTGGTAATATTCTTGATAATAAAGTTTGCAGATTAGATATATGTACTCATGTATCTGATATTGATTTTACTTCAAATTATGATAAAGTTTATAAAGGTAAATTCAAAAAAACACAAGTTTTTCATACAGGCAAAGATATAAATTGTCTTAGTTTTGGCAGTAGAAAAGGTAAAAATATTTATTGTAGAATTTATAATAAAACATTGGAAGTAGAAGAAACAAAAAAGAAAAGCTGGTTTAGAAATTTATGGTTAGATAACAACTTGAATTTTCGTAATGTCTGGAACGTTGAATTTGAAATAAAATCAGAATTATTACGTAGATATAATATAAGTTCTGTTCTTGACGTAACTAATTCTTTAAAAGATATTTGGCAATTTTGTACAAAAGAATGGTTGATAAAAATTGATAGAACTAATTCAAGAGTAGAAAGGTGTAAGGTTAATTCAAAATGGATAGAAATACAAAAATGCTATGATAATTTTAAATCAAAAAAATTAATAGAAAAGGAAAAGCAGTATTTAATAGATGCAGAGATACTTATACCTAACATAGTAGGTAGTATTACCTCATATTCAGCTAGAAAAAACAATCTAAAAATAAAAGACGTATTTGATGAACTGATGAAGAAAACAGAAAAATATTTATTAAATAAAGATACTAATTTTGAAAACGAAGTTAATAAAAAACAAAAAATATTAAATACTATAAAGAAGGGAGATAATAAAAATGGATAGTTTAATGACTATTATGCAGTTAAAAGAATTTTTAAATATTAGTCGTTCTAAAGCTTATGATATTGTTAAAAGAGAGGATTTTCCTAAAATTAAAATAGGAAAATGTATTAGAATAAATAAAGAAGAACTTTTAAAGTGGTTACATAATTCTAAAAATATGATATAATAACATACATAGACTTAAAAACAGAGAGGAGGAGTATTGAGTAGTAGAGGTAATATTACTTTAATATCTAAAGAAAAGAAAAGTTGGAAAATAAGAATTGAATTACCAAGAGATATAAATGGAAAAAGAAAGCAGAAGAGTTATACAACATATGGTACTAAAAAAGATGCGGAAAAATTCTTGACAGAAAAATTACGAGAATTAGATACAGGAATATTAATAGATACTAAAAAAATGAAGTATAGTAGTTATTTAGACTATTGGATAAAAGAAACTTTTAATAATTTAGAGATTACTACAAAAGAAGGTTATATTCAAAAAATCGAAAAACATATTAAGCCAAATTTAGGAAATTTATATTTAGAAGATATAAAACCGTTACATTTGCAAAATTTATATAACAAATTACTATCTTCTGGAAGATTAAACGGAAAAGGCGGACTATCTAATAGAACAGTGATATCTATACATAGGATTATACATAGTTCATTAGAGCAAGCAGTAAAATGGCAACTATTAATAAGAAATGTGGCATATAGTGTTGAGCCACCAAAAGCAAAGAAATATAAAGCTAATTATTTAACAGATGAACAGACAGAAAAATTACTTTATGTGGCTCAATCAACTGATATATATATTCCTATTGCTATTGCAATATATACTGGTGCAAGACGAGGAGAAATTCTAGGGTTAAATTGGAACAATGTTAATTTGGAAAAAGGCTATATAAAAATAATTGATAATTTGTGTTCTACTAATAATGGTTTAATAATTAAACAGCCTAAAACGTCAAGTGGAATTAGAACAATTGCTATTTCAAAAACTCTTATAAAAATCCTGAAAATACATAGAAAAAAGCAATTAGAAAATAAAATGTTATATGGAAAAGAATATAAAGATAACAATATGGTGTGTTGCTATAAAGATGGACATTTATTTAATCCAAAGAGGTTTAGTGCAAAATTTAATGAACTCCTAATAAAATATGATTTACCCATTATTAGATTTCATGATTTAAGACATTCTCATGCGTCACTTTTAGTAAAACTAGGAGTACAACCAAAAGAGATTTCACAAAGACTAGGGCATAGTAATATAGGAATAACAATGGATTTATATTCTCATTTATATGATGATATGGATAGAGAAGTGGCAGAAAAATTTGATAGATTAATACAAATTAATTAATTGTGACCAATTAGTGACTAAAGTAAAAAATTCCTTATAAATTGTAAAATTAAGTGACGCAGTTTGAAAAAAAATAGACACATATAATTACAAATGATACAATGTGATTG
>CALVSQ010000049.1 GCA_944359085.1 uncultured Bacilli bacterium
AAATTTAAGACAAATATATAGTTAAACTATTTACAAATTAAAATAAGTTTGTTATAATCTTAAGCGAGTAAGAAATTTACTCCTTGCTTTTATTTATAAAAGCCAATAGTCCATAAGGAGGTGTTAGAATGCGTAAATATGAAATTATGTTTATAGCAAGACCAACTTTATCTGAAGAAGAAAAGAAAAATGTTATTGCGAAATTTTCTAAAATTTTAACAGATAATAAGGCTACTATAACTGGTGAAAAAGATATGGGACAAAGAGAATTAGCTTACGAAATTAAAGATTTTAAATCAGGTTTCTATTATGTTATTACTCTTGAAGCTAATGATGATGTAGCTATTAGTGAATTTGATAGACAAGCTAGAAATTCACAAGACATCATTCGTCATTTGATTACAAAAATCGAAGACTAAGGAGGAAATATGAATAGAGTTTTATTAGTAGGAAGATTAACTGCTAAACCAGAATTAAGATATACTAATTCTAATTTACCATATACTCGTTTTTCTGTAGCAGTAGATGGTATTCCAAGTGCTAATGGAGAAAGAAGAACTGACTTCATTAATACAGTTGCTTGGAGAAAACAAGCAGAAAATATTTGCCAATATTTAGATAAAGGTAGTTTAGTTTCTGTTGAAGGAAGACTTCAAACAAGTAATTATACAGATAAAGATGGTAATAAAAGATATTCAATGGATGTGCAAGCTGATAATGTAAGATTTTTAGAATCTCGTGCTCAAGCACAAAGTAGAGCAAATAATGCAACTACTACTCCATATGATTTCCAACAACCATCTAATGATGTTAATATTGATAATGATCCTTTCGCTGATTTCGGTGATAGCGTATCAATCGATGATAACTTTTTAGATTAAGGAGGAATATAAATGGCTGAATTTTATCGTAAAAAGAAAAAAGTTTGCCAAATGTGTGCTGGTAAAGACGTTGATTATAAAGATGTTGAAACTATCAAAAGATATATAAGTAATGAAAAAGGTAAAATTTTACCTCGTAGAATTACTGGTGCATGTGCAAAACATCAAAGACATATAGCTAATGAAATTAAAAAAGCTCGTTTTATGGCTTTAATTCCATTTACAAAATAGTAAATGGTTTTTTTATTTAAAATGTGATAGAATAATTATTTAAGTGGGTGATTATTATGCTTTATACAAGCAATTATAAAAAATGTTTGAATGGTAATAAAATATCAATTTCTGGCGATAGAGGGAAATCTGTTGATTACCAAGGAGAATGTTTTTCCGCTTTAGCTCCAAAATTATCATTTTGGAAAATATGGCACGAAAATATTGGAAAGATACCGGAAGAAGAAAATAATTGTTACTATATCAAAAAATATTATGAATTAATTTTAAGAGATTTAGATCCTAATGAAATATTAAATTTATTAAATAATAAAATTCTTCTATGTTATGAAGATAATATGGAGTTTTGTCATCGTCATATAGTAGCCTATTGGTTAGAACTTGAATTAGGAATAAGTGTACCAGAAGTAGAAGTTGACGAATATGGGAATATTACTATTTTTGATCGCCCTATTTGGATAAAAGAAATTTTAAAAAAAGTAATTGAAGAAACTAAAAAAAATCAAATTAAAATATTTATGAAAAGTTAAATAAAAATTGAAGGTGAATAAATATGGAATTATTATCTCCTGCTGGTGATTTTGAAAGTTTAAAAGCTGCCATATTAGGTGGATGCGATGCAGTATATTTGGGTGGAAAATTATTTGGAGCTAGAGCTTTTTCTAATAATTTTAATAATGAAGAATTAATTGAAGCAATTAAATATGCTCATTTATATGGTGTTAAAGTATATGTGACTGTAAATACTTTAATATATGAAAATGAAGTGGATAAATTTATGAATTACGTAGATTTTTTATACAAAAATAATGTTGATGCTTTAATTATTCAAGATATCGGGATGATGGATTTAATTAGAAAAACTTTTCCTTTATTAGAACTGCATGCATCAACTCAAATGCATATTCATAATTTAGAAGGCGTTAAGTTAGTAGAAAGTTTAGGTTTAAAGCGAGCAGTTTTAGCTCGAGAAACACCAATTGAATTAATTGAAGAAATTAAAAAAAATACTGATATTGAATTAGAAGTATTTGTTCATGGTGCTTTATGTGTAAGTTATTCAGGACAATGTTTATTTAGTAGTTTAATTGGTAATAGAAGTGGTAATCGTGGAAGTTGTGCAGGCAGTTGTAGACAAAAATATAATTTATTAGTTGATGGTAAAAAAATTAATAAAGATAATTATTTATTAAGTTGTAAAGATTTATGTACTATTGAAGATATTGGTAAATTAATAGATATTGGTGTCGATAGTTTTAAAATAGAAGGTAGAATGAAGTCACCAAGCTATGTTTATTTAGTTACTAAATTATATAGACAAGCGATAGATTCTTGCGTTAGCGGTAAAGAATTTAAAATAGATTTAACTGAATTAAAAAAAATATTCAATCGTGAATATACTAAAGGATTTTTATTTAATGAAAATAATATTGTAAATGAATATAGACCAAATCATTTAGGAATAGAAATAGGAAAAGTAATAAAATCACAAAATAATTATGTTGATATTTTATTAACAGATGAATTAAATATAAATGATGGTATAAGATTTATTAATAATGATGTTGGTTTTATAGTAACACAAATATTTAAAAATAAAAAAAGAATAAATAAAGGAAATATTGGTGATGTAATATCTATTTATTGTAAGGATAAGGTATCTGGTAAAGTGGTTAAAACTTACGATTACTTATTAAATAAAAAGATAGATGATATTTTAAAAATAAATAAAACAATAAAAATTAAAGGTAATTTAGAAGTTTATATTAATAATAAAATTAAATTAGAAGTTACTGATGGTAAAAATGATGTTGTATTATATGGTAATATAGTAAGTGAAGCTATTAACAGTCCGATATCTTTTGATAGAATAAAAGAACAATTAAATAAACTAGGCAATACTATATATGAATTTGAAGAATTAAATATTGTTGGTGATTCTAATATATTTATACCAATTAAAGAATTAAATGATATAAAAAATAAATTTGTTAACTTATTAAATGAAAAAAGATTATATAAATATGAATATGTAAAAAAAGAATATAGTATTGATTTACCTGATTTCCCTAAAGAAAGAAATTATAATATTTTAATTAATGATATTAAAGATTATGATAAAAATAGTAATTATAAATATATTTATATGGATGAAAATTTATATAATAAAATAGATGATAATAGAAAAGTATTAAGACTAGATCGTGTAATTGAAAGACATAAAGAATATAATAAAAAATTATTAGTAGGTGAATTAGGTAGTTTAATATATAAAGATATATTAAGTGATTTTTCATTTAATGTTACTAATTCCTATTCAGTAGCCTTTTTACATAGTAATAATGTTGAACAAATATGTTTATCTTATGAATTAACTGATACTCAAATTAAAAATATAATTGATGCTTATCATAATAGATATCATAAACATCCTAATTTAGAATTAGTTATATATGGTAATTTAGAGGCTATGGTATCTAAATATAATATAAATAAAAAATATAACGCTAATAAATCAATATTAGAAGATAGATTTAAAAATCAATATCCAATTATAATTAAAAATGATTTAATGCATATTTATGATTATAAAAAAAGAAATTATCAAGATTATAATAAATATTTTGATATGGGCATTAATAATTTAAGATATAATAAAGATGTATGAAAATATGTCTTTATTATAAAATTAGGCCATATATTAGATGAAATAAAGATGTTATTTATAATAACATTTTTCTTTTTGAAAAAAAATCGTGAATTGAAAAAGTAAATTCCAGTTTCATAATGTGAAATTAAAATGTAAGAGAAACGTCTATAATAAAGGCGTT
>CALVSQ010000050.1 GCA_944359085.1 uncultured Bacilli bacterium
GGAGAAGAAATAACTTTAGAATCATTATTATATGGTTTAATGTTAAGAAGTGGTAATGATGCTGCTTTAGCTATTGCAAATTATGTCGGTGGAGATGTTGAAAGTTTTGTTGAATTAATGAATAAAAAAGCTGTGGAAATCGGAATGAAAAATAGTAAATTTAACAATCCGCATGGTTTAGATGAGAATGGTGGCAACTTATCCACAGCATACGATATGGCATTATTAACTAGTTATGCTATGAAAAATGAAACATATAGAAAAATAGTAAGTACAAAAAAGTATACTTTAAGGACTAATATGAACTATTATTCATGGATAAATAAAAATAAATTATTGCATAGTCATGACTATATTACAGGTGGTAAAACTGGATTTACTGATATAGCTAAAAGAACATTAGTAACAACAGCTTCAAAGGATAATGTTAATTTGGTAGTTGTTACATTAAATGATGGTAATGATTTTGTAGATCATATAAATTTATTTGAAGAAGCATTTGATAATTATACCAATTACAATATTTTAAAAGAAGGTGAAATAGAAATTATCGATGAAAAATATTACTTAGATATTTTATATATAAAGAATAATTTTAATTATACTTTAAATAATAATGAAAAGAACAATGTTTTATTAAACTTTAAATTAGAAAAAAAACAGAATTATTCTGATAATGATAAAGTAGGAGTAGTTGAAGTGTTAGTAAATGATAAAAAAGTTCACGAAGAAGATATATATGTTACCAAAAAAGAAGAAAAAAGTATTTTTCAAAAATTAAAGGAGTGGTTTAGTAATTTATGGTAAATAAAATATGGGGTTATTTTATTATAATTGGTGTACTATATTGTTTATTAAATAATAATGTTGAAGTAGTAAATGAATCTATATTAAATAGTACTAAGACTTCTTTTGATATGATTATAAAAATATTTCCAGTTATGGCTTTATGGTTAGGTATAGCTAAAATAGCTGAAGTATCAGGATTACTAAAAAAACTATCTAGTAAATTATCAATCGTATTAAAACATATTTTTCCAGAAATACCAACTAATCATGAATCATTGAGTTATATAAGTTCAAATATAATTGCTAATATGTTTGGATTAGGTAATGCTGCTACTCCTTTTGGTTTAAAAGCAATGCAATCATTACAAAAATTAAATAAAAAAAAAGATACTGCAACTAGATCTATGATTACTTTTTTAGTTTTAAATACTAGTGGTGTAACAATAATACCTACTACAATTATTTCATTAAGAATGATGTATGGAAGTGCTAATCCAACAGGTATTGTTTTACCATGTATAATAATAACTTTTTTAAGTACTTTATCGGGTTTAATAATTGATAGGATATTTGCGAGGTTCTATGTCTAATTATGTAATGCCATTAATTGTTTTATTTGTAATTATTTATGGTATTATTAAAAAAGTTCCTATATATGATACTTTTATTGAAGGTGCTAAAGAAAGTTTTGATTTAGTATTTAAATTATTTCCTTGCTTACTGGCAATGATTTTATCTGTGAATATATTTTTAAATAGTAATATAATTGATTTATTTAAATTTATATCATTTATTCCTAATCAGATATTACCAATGATAATAATGCGTCCAATATCGGGAACGTCTTCTTTAGCTATTTTAACTAATATTTATGAATTATTTGGTCCTGATAGTATGTTAGGAACACTTGCTTCTTATATTCAGGGAACTACTGATACAACATTTTATATTTTAACATTATATTTTGGTAGTATTGGAATAAAAAAAATAAAATATGCTTTATGGGTTGGATTACTAGCTGATTTAATAAGTATTACAATAAGTATTTTATTTATTAATTTTATTTCTTGATTTTATTACTTTTATAGTATATAATTTAATTGGTGATTTTGATGGAAAGATTGCAAAAAGTTATAGCTAATAGTGGATATTGTTCAAGAAGAAAAGCTGAAGAATTAATTATAAATGTCAAGGTTAAAGTAAATGGTAAATTAGTTTATGAATTGGGTACTAAAGTAAATGAAAATGATGAGATAATGGTTGATAATAAAATAATATCTAAAGAAAATAAAGAGTACATATTGCTATATAAACCAAGAGGTGTTGTAACAACTACTAATGATGAAAAAAATAGAAAAACAGTTTTAGATTTAATTGAAACTAATAAAAGAATTTATCCAATAGGTAGATTAGATTACGATACAACTGGTATATTATTATTAACTAATGATGGCGAATTAACAAATTTATTAATTCATCCTAAAAATAATATAGATAAAGTATATGTTGCTAAAATAAAAGGTGTTTTAACTGGTCTAGAAATTAATCAATTAGAAAAAGGTGTTTTAATAGATGGTGTTAAAACTGCTCCTTGTAAAATAAAAGTAAGAAAAAAAGATAAAGAACATTCTTTTGTTCAAATAACTATTCATGAAGGAAGAAATCATCAAGTTAAAAAAATGTTTCAAGCTGTTAATCATGAAGTAGTAAAATTAAAAAGAGAAAGAATAGCATTTTTAGATTTGAAAGGATTAAAACCTGGAGAATATCGTTATTTAACAGTAAAAGAAGTAAAAAAATTATATGCACTAAAAAACGCTTAAAAATTAAGCGTTTTCAACATTTATAGCACTTGTAGGACAACCATCAGCAGCCATTTCTATATCTTCTTTAACATCTTCTTTAACTTCTCCAACTACATGAGCGATACCATCATCTTCAATTCTAAATACATCACTACATGTTGCTTCACATTGCCCACAACCAATACAATTTTCTTCAATAATTGTTACTTTCATTTTATCCCTCCTTTACAATTATAAAAAAATAATTAAAAAAATTCAAGTACCTATTTCATTATTTTTTTAAATATGTTATTATATTATTAGAAAGGTACGGTGATGATATGCCAAGTAGAATGGAAAAATACTATGAAATGAAAAGTAGAACAGTTAAAAATAAAGAATTATACCGTACTATATATGATGAAGCTGAATATACAAATGTTGAGGGAATTTCAGTAATTGAAAAAAACGAAAAAATAGATATTGAAAAAATAAAAGAATTAATAAATGGAACTAATAATGTAAACAAACCTAAAGAATATAAAAGAGAAGAAATAAAACCTCTAGTAGAAGAAATAGAAGAGCAAAAAAATTATGATATTAGAGATGTTTTAGATAAAGCTAAAAGTGAAAGAACTGATAGAGATAGTAGGTATTCAAATATAAAATATAATGTATTAAAAAATATTGATTTAAATTCAGATACTAAAGTTCCAGATAATGTTAATGAAGAGCAATTAAAAAGTATGATTGAGGCAATATCTAATAATAGTAAAAATGATTATACTTCTGATTTGTTAGATGATTTAAAATCAATTTGTGATCCTAATTTAAAAAATCAAGTAAAAGAAGAAATTAATAATGAGGATAATCAATTACAAAATACTAAGTTAATTCAAGAAAATTTAGATAAATCTTTTTTTACATCAAGCATGGATTTCTCTAGTGAAGATTTTGAAGATTTAAAGGAAATTAAAGAAAATATAAAGAAGAACAATCTTTTAACTAAAATATTATTATTTATTTTGTTAGTAATAATTATTACTGGAGTATTATTTTTAGTATATCATTTTATAAAATGACCATTTGGTTATTTTTTTTAATAAAAAAACAGATAGGTTACTATCTGTTCAGATTGTAGACAAACCCCACATTTGAAAAAAATGTGGGGTTTTCTTTTACATGGTTTTTTGAAATTTTAATTAA
>CALVSQ010000051.1 GCA_944359085.1 uncultured Bacilli bacterium
CAAACAACAAGAAATATTATTGAAGGAATATATAATGATTCTGATACACAAATAGTATTTGTTGATACACCAGGAATTCATAAACCTAAATATAAACTAGGTAAATATTTAAATAAGCAAGCTTATTATAGTATTGATGATGTTGATGTTGTAGTTTTTTTAGTTGATGCTAGTGAAGAATTAGGTAAAGGAGATTTATATATAATTGAAAAATTAAAAGAGATAGATAAACCTGTTATTTTAATTTTAAATAAAATAGATAAAATAAAAAAAGAACAAATTTTATTAAAAATAGATGAATATAAAGATTTGTATCATTTTAAAGAAATAATACCTTTATCAGCTTTGAAAAAAGATAATATTAAAACTTTATTAGAAGTTTTAAATAAATATTTGCCAGATAATATTAAATATTTTGATGATGATGTATATACTAATAAAAGATTAGAATTTTTAATATCAGAAATAGTAAGAGAAAAAGTATTTAATTTAACAAATGAAGAAGTTCCACATTCAGTTACATGTATAGTTGAACAAATAAAAAAAGAAAAAAATAATTATAGTATTAATGTTGTTATTATAGTTGACCGAGATTCTCTTAAAAAAATTATAATAGGTAAACAAGGATCTATGATTAAAGAAATAGGAATTGAAGCAAGAAAAGACTTAGAAGAATTATTAGATAAAAAAGTTTATTTAGAATTGTTTGTTAAAACAATTAAAAATTGGCGTGATAAAGAAAAATATTTACAAGAATTTGGATTTAAAGATTTTTTAGAATAATTGAATAAAATTTAAATTAGATAAACACAATATTAATGGAGATGATAAATATGAAAAAAGAAATATTGTGGCAACTATTTAAAAAAACGGGGAAAATTGAATATTATTTAAAATACAAAAAAGAAGGTGACTAGTTTGGAAGTTGTAGTAGGTGGTACATATAAACATTTTAAAGGCAAATTATATAAAGTAATTAATATTGGTTATGATAGTGAAACTAATAATGATCAATTTCCTAAAAAATTAGTAATATATGAAGCTTTGTATGATGATCATAAAATTTGGGTAAGACCATATGATATGTTTATATCCAAAGTAGATAAAGAAAAATATCCTGATTTTTTACAAGAATATCGTTTTGAGTTGATTGATAATGACTGAAGTAGAAGGTATAATATTAAGTACTCAGGATTATGGAGAAACAAGTAAAATATTAAATGTTATAACTAAAGAATATGGGATAATTGGTGTTATTGCTAAAGGATGCAAAAGTTTAAAAAGTAATTTAAGAAGTGTAACTGATAAACTAACTTATGGGAAATTTTATATTTATTATAAAAAAGATAAATTATCAACTTTGTCTAGTGTTGATATAATAGATAATTTTAAAAATATAAAAAAGGATATATCCAAAATAAGTTATGCAACATATTTATTAGAATTAACTGGACAAGTTATTAAACATAGTATGAAATTTGAAGTATATGATTTATTAATTAATGGTTTAATAAAAATAAATGAAGGTTATGATTCTTTAGTTATTATGAATATTTTAGAACTTAAATATCTAGATTATTTAGGTGTTATGCCAATACTAGATAGATGTTGTAAGTGTGGCAGCACTTTAATTAAAACATTATCTAATGATGGTTATATTTGTAGTAAATGTTATACTAATGAAAGAATAGTATCAGAAAAAACAATTAAATTATTAAGAATGTATTATTATGTTGATATATCTAAAATAACTAAATTAGAAGTAAGTAAACAAGCTAAAAATGAGATAAATATATTTTTAGATGAATATTATGAAAGATATACAGGATTATATCTAAAAAGTAAAAAATTTATTAAGAACTTAAGTAAGATAATATGATTGGATATAAAGCCTTTGATTATGATTTAGTTAATAGATATGGAACTAAATTTGAACTTAATGTAGAATATAGTTTGTCTGGTGAATTAAAATTTGGTAATGATGGAAATGGCTTTCATTTCTGTACTAATCTAGAAGACACCTTACGTTATGTGATGGTTCAAATGCTATAATCGTTATGGTAGAAGCATTAGGTAATTTAAAAAAATATGATGATGAATATAATGGTTATTATGATATGTTTGTAACAGATAAAATAAAATTAGTTAAAATATTAACTAAAAATGAGATATTTAGTTATACATGTAATTTGCCCAATTATCGTTTAATAAGGATGATAAGAGATTATAGGCAATTTACTGAATTAGAATTGTTATATTTAGAAAATAAATATCAAAATAATTTTGATGTTATGAGAGCTATAAGATATTATCAGAGAAATGATTTGGATGCTTACAAAATATTTTAAATTAATATTTCACAATATGAAAAATATATAAGATAAATTTCATGAAATAAAAAGGATTACATTTAATTGAAGATGTTAAATTTATTCTTTAGTAGTTTTTTAAAGAAAACACTATTTCAAAGTTGATTTGGTGTTTTTATTTTTCTTATTTTTAATGACTAGAATTGTATTTAATACAATTAAAACAAATTAACGATAAATAAAAGTTTTACTTATTTAAATATTGTTAAAAATTATTAAATGTGTTATTATATTAACAGTGTTGATGAAGAAGGAGTAATTAAAGTAATTATTTATAGAGAAAATGTGGTTGGTGGAAACATTTAATAATCTTTAATGAAGTAGTCTTTTGAGCTAAAGGTGACGCGTTATAGTCTTAGAGTATAAATTAAGGTGGTACCACGTTCAATCACGTCCTTATAAGGATGTGATTTTTTTATGGAGTGATTAGATGAATATAGAAGAAGCTAAGAAACAATTTAAAATGTATGTTGATAATTATAATTTTGATAATGAAAAAATTAAATTAAAATATCATCATTCATTACGAGTCTCAAAATTGTGCAAAGATATAGCAATTTCTTTAAATTTAAATGAAGAAGATATAAAAGTAGCAGAACTATTAGGATTATTGCATGATTTTGGTCGCTTTGAACAAATTAAATTATATGATACATTTAATGATAAAAAAAGTGTTGATCATGCCGTATTAGGTGTTGAACAATTAGAAAAATTTGGTTTTAATAAATTTGTTGATGATAAAGATATTCAAAATTTAATTAAAATAGCAATCTTAAATCATAATAAAACATTTATAGAAAAAGGTTTAAGTGATAAAGAAATATTGTTTTGTCAAATTATAAGAGACGCTGATAAAATCGATATATTTTATATTTATCAAGATAAAAATTATGTTTCGACTGATGAATATATAAATGATAAAATATTTAATCGAATAATAAATTGTAAAGTAGATTTTGAAACTTGCAGTAATCTTTTAGAAAAATATGTTATCGAAGTTGCTATGATTTATGATATTAATTTTTTATGGTCATATAAATATTTATACGATAAAAACTATATTTTAAATATAATTGATAAAATAATAAGTACAAACAAACAAGAAGGAAGATTATTATTAATAAAAGATAAAATTATAAATTATTTAAAAAATAAGGAGGAATTATGTTAGATACAAAATATAATCATTTAGAAGTAGAAAATAAATATGAAAATTGGAAAAATAAAGGATATTTTAGTAGTGGTGATTTATCAAAAAAACCATATTGTATAGTTATCCCACCACCTAATGTAACAGGTAAATTACATTTAGGTCATGCTTGGAATACTACTTTACAAGATATTATAATTAGATATAAAAGAATGCAAGGTTATGATGCTTTATGGTTACCTGGTATGGATCATGC
>CALVSQ010000052.1 GCA_944359085.1 uncultured Bacilli bacterium
TGATGATGAATATAAAATAGAATTAGAAAAGAAATTATATGAAGAATATCAAGAAGTATTAAATAGTAGTGGTAAAGATAGACTAGAAGAATTAGCTGATATGTTAGAAGTAATGACTAGTTTAGCTAAATTAGAAGGTAAAGATTTAGATGATGTAATTGAAGAAGCTAAAGTTAAAAGATTAAAACGTGGTGGATTTGAAAAGAAAATTTATTTAGAAGGAGTAAAATAACTCCTTTTTTAAATATAATGTAATGGAGGAATAATATGTGTACATGTATTAATTTAAAAACAAAAGATCAATATTTTGGAAGAAATTTAGATTTAGAATATAGATTTAATGAAAAGGTTGTTATAACACCAAGAAATTATAATGTAAAAAATATAAATATTAAATATGCTATGATAGGTATGGCTACTGTATCAGATGATTATCCTTTATATGCTGAAGCAGCTAATGAAAAGGGATTAGCTATGGCTGGATTATATTTTCCTAATAATGCATATTATAATGAACCTATGAAAAATAAAATCAATTTAGCGCCTTATGAATTTATTTTATATATTTTAGGTAATTTTAAAAGTGTTAAAGAAGTAAAAGAAATTATAAATGATATTAATATAACTAATGTTAAATTTAATAATTTACCACTTGCTGATTTACATTGGATGATAAGTGATGATAAAGATTGTATTGTAGTTGAACAAGTAAAAGAAGGATTAAAAGTATATGATAATGAAATAGGAGTATTAACTAATAATCCACAGTTTTATTATCATTTAACCAATATTAATAACTATATTAATTTAAGCCCTAAAAATAGAGAAAATACTTTTTCTGATAAAATTAATTTAGCTAATTATGGTCAAGGTATGGGAGCTATTGGATTACCTGGAGATAATTCCCCAGCATCAAGATTTATAAGAGTTGCTTTTAATAAATTGAATTCTGTTTGTAATGATGATGAAGAAAGTTCAGTAACACAATTCTTTCATATTTTAGATTCGGTAGCAATGACTAAAGGTAGTGTAATTACTAAAGAAAATAATTATGATATGACTACTTATTCTAGTTGTATAAACACTACAAAAGGTATTTATTATTATAAGACATATAATAATAATCAAATAACTGCTATTAAATTAAATAATGTTAATATGAATGATGATAAATTAATTATTTATGAATTAATTGAAAAACAACAAATCAAATATATCAATTATTTAGAATGAAATATGGGAAATTTTGTTATTAGCACTCTATGATTGACATTGCCAATATAGAGTGCTATAATTATAATGTAAGAAAAAAACTTACATGGTATAATTATTCATATTTGTGCTAACAAACTTGTATAACACATTAAGGAAGGAAGATGATATATATGATGATGTTACCAAGAAGAAATGAATTTAATTTGTTAGATGATATTTTTGGAGATTTGAACTATACAGAAAATAAAATAATGAAAACAGATATTAAAGAACATAAAGATAATTATTCTATTTTAGTAGATTTACCAGGTTATAATAAAGATGATATTAAAATATCAATTGAAGATGGTTATTTAACTATAAATGCAACAATGAGTAAAAATGAAGAAGAAAAAGAACATGGTAAATTTGTTAGACGTGAAAGATATTTTGGTGAATGTTCAAGAAGCTTCTATGTAGGAGATAATATTGAAGTAGAAGATATTAAAGCATCATTTAAAAATGGTACTTTAAATCTTGAAATTCCTAAAAAAGAACAAAAACAAATATCTGAAAAAAAATATGTTCAAATTGAAGATTAGCATCCAAAAGGATGCTTTTTTTGTAAACTATAATTGATTTTTTAAATAATAATGTGTATACTTATATTAGTAGGTGAGTATATGTTTAAGAAAAAATTTAAAAAATCAAAACCTTCTTTATTTAAAAGCTTTTATTATGCTTTTGAAGGTATAAGGGTAAATATATTAAATGAAAGAAATTTATGTATTCATTTTATGATAATGTTATTAGTAATTGCTTTGGGTTTTATATTAAATATAAGTAAAACAGAATGGTTAATTTGTATTTTATTATTTGGTTTTGTTATTACATTAGAGTTAATGAATACAGCTATTGAAACGGCAATTGATATATGTATGCCGGAAATTAATCCTAAAGCTAAGTTGGCTAAAGATACATCTGCTGGTGCGGTATTAGTAGTTGCTATAGTATCAGTTGTAATTGGTATGATGATTTTTGGACCTAAATTATTAGAAATATGGAGGAATTTATGATTAATCAAACGATTTTTAGAGCATATGACATAAGAGGAATTTATAATGAACAAATAACTGACGAAACAGCTTATATATTAGGTAAAAGTTTTGGTAGTTATGTACAATTAAGAGGTAAAAAAGAAGTATTAGTTGGATATGATAATAGATTATCTTCTCCTAATTTAGCAAGTAATCTTATCAAAGGTTTATTAGAAACAGGTGTTAATGTTACTAATTTAGGTTTAGTTACCACACCAATGTATTATTATGCGAGACAACACTTAAATAAATGGGCTGCAATTATGATTACAGCTTCACATAATCCAAGTAATCATAATGGATTTAAAATTTCATTTGATGAAAATGGTAATGCAGCAGGTGAAGAGATAATTGCATTTAGAGATTTTACTAATAAAAATGATTTTGTAAAAGGTAATGGTATTTTATCAAATTACGATATTAAAAATGAGTATATTGATTTAATAGTTAATAATTTAAAAATAAATAAAAATATTAAAGCTGTATTTGATTGTGGTAATGGAACAGTATCAGTTATAATAAAAGAAATATTAGATAAATTAAATATAACTTATGATTTATTATATTGTGATAGTGATCCAACTTTTCCTAATCATCATCCTGATCCATCAATAAGTTCTAATTTGGTTGATATTCAAAAAAGAGTAGTAGAATT
Organism: uncultured Bacilli bacterium; assembly: GCA_944359085.1. Classification (GTDB taxonomy): domain Bacteria; phylum Bacillota_I; class Bacilli_A; order RF39; family UBA660; genus Faecisoma. The sequence continues at coordinate 2,947 of CALVSQ010000052.1, forward strand.
AGGATATGATATTGGTATTGCTATGGATGCTGATGGTGATCGTGTAAGAATAATTGATAATAAAGGAAATATTATTAATTCAGATGTTTATATGATAATGATGTATCGTTATTTAAAAGGAAAAATAGTTAATAAAGCTTTGTATGATGTAAAATGTTCTAAAGCATTGATTGATGAATTAAATAAATTAAATTATGAACATATTATGTATCGTACAGGTAACTCTTATATGTATCGTAAAATGCATGAAGAAAAAATTGAATTTGCTGGAGAATATTCTGGTCATATGTGGTTTGGAGATAGATTCTATGGTTTTGATGATGGATTATATGCTGGATTACGTATGATAGAGTTATTATCAAATAGTAATAAAAATTTAGATGAATTATATAATGATATAAATGTATATTATTCAACTGATGAATTAAAAATAAATACAACAGAAGAAAAGAAATATCAAGCAGTAGAAGAAGTTAAAAAATATGCTATTAATAAAAATTATAAATATAATGATATAGATGGAGTTAGAGTTATTTTTGATGATGGTTGGGCATTAATTAGATTTTCTAATACGGGACCTATAATAAGTGCAAGATTTGAAGCTAGTACTAAAGAAAGATTACAAGAAATAAATGATGAATTTATGAAAATAATAAATGCTTATTCTATTTGAATAAGTTTTTATTTGAATTTTATT
>CALVSQ010000053.1 GCA_944359085.1 uncultured Bacilli bacterium
TTAGGTGACTAACTATTAAAAGTCAATAGGAATTTAAAACTTTTAAAAAAAAGTCGCAAAATGGGAAAAAATCCACGACAAAACACTTCAAAAATATTAAATTTTAAAAATTTTTGAAGTTGCCCAATAATTTATTTATTCCAATTTCCTTTTGACATAATAATTTTATTTATTTAAATATATATGTCGTTTTAATTACTAATTTTTCAAAAAATGAAAAATCAGTAATTAAACTCCAACAAGGTAACAAATAAAACTATAAAGTCAAAAGTTTTCTCGGCATAAAGTAAATTATTTTAGTAAAGATGGATTAAAATCCATATTGTATTTTTCAAGTGAGTAAATAACTCTAATAAGTTTTTTACAAACATGAGATAATGCAACTCTATGACATTTACCTTCAGAACGTTTCTTAAGGTAATAGTCATAAAAAGTTGGTGAAAATTTTAAGATTGTTAAAGAAATATTCATTAAAGAATATCTTAAATGACCGGAGCCATGTTTAACCATTTTACCATTATGAACAATGGTACCTGATTGAATAATACTTGGTTCAAGTCCAGCAAATGCTAACATTTTATTAGAAGATGAAAAATTAGAAATATCGCCATATTCAGATAAAATAGTAGCAGCTGAAATTTCACCTAAACCTGGAATAGATAACATTCTAGGATTAAGTTCTTTGATAATTGTTGAAATTTGTTTATCTATTGGATCAATTTTGTCATTAAAGTTATTAATAATAGAGACATAAGTAGAAATAAGTAAATCAGAATTATTATCATGATGACCAACTGAATTTTTAGCAATTTCTTTAAGTTTGGCAAATTTGGCATAAGAAAATTTACCATGAGAAATACTTCTTAAAGAATCAAAATCTCTCATTAAAGCAATATGTTCAGTGTTTTTATATTTTTCTAAAATATAAAGCAAAGTAGTAGATATACGGTTATTAAAAAATTGCTTTAATTCAGGAAAAGACTTGTCTAATTCATTAGTTAAAAGTACTAAAAATTTACTTCTTTCTTTAATTAATAATTCTCTAGCTCTACATAGTGACTTTAATGTATAAATGTGATATAATAAATCCGAATTTGGTTTGAAAGGAACAGACATTAAGTAAGTAGCGATAGTTAAACTATCAGCTTTATCAGTCTTAGTTCTACGTAAACTACGAGTTTTTAAAAACTGATGAATGACAAGAGGATTCATTTTCATAAATGAGAAACCTTGATCAATTAAAAACAGTTCCAAATTCAAAGAATAGTGTCCAGTTGCTTCAAAGGCAATATGGACTTGGGATTTATTATAGGATTTCAAATAGTCTAATAGATATTGAAATCCTTTTTTGTTATTATCAAAAGAAGCATTTTCAACAATTACTTCACCTGTATTTGAGATAATACAGAAATCGTGTTTGTATTTTGATATATCTATACCAATATAGTATGTCATTATAAACACCTCCAAATTAGTTTGTTTGCACTGTAAGTTTGACACAGAATTTCTAATCATGTAATCACGTAATCTAATAAAACATCGATTAGTTAAAAACTAACGTGTTAACTAACTAATAAACAATTAAATTAAAAATCTGTGGTTTGAGTCACCTAGAACCAGTCCACAATGTGGCTGTAATATAATAGAAACAAATCCACAGTGCGAGATATATTATACATCTAGAAATTATAATATATCAAAAAAATATAATAGAAAGGGATCAATCTAATAGATTAATATTTCTATAAGATTGATTATACGTGATATAATGAGAAAAATAAAATTTTTAATTAAATCCTTTAAATTATCTACTATCAAGACATTACTTAATGTTGCTAAAAAGGTTAAAAAACAAAGCAAAAAAAAATTTGTTATATTTGACATTTTATATTGTTCAATTAAATACCAAACAGCTTTTTATGATTACTTAGAATTTGAATTTTATTCTTTAAACAAAGAACAAAGAAAAACATATTTAACTAATGGAAAAAACAATCAAATTGTAAGAATGTTTAATGATAAATCTTATTGGCATATATTAGACAACAAAAATGAATTTAATGATTATTTTAAAAAATATTTAAAAAGAGATTATTTAAATCCTAATTTTACCAAAGAAGATTTAAATATATTTTTAAAAGATAAAAGTAATATTATCGTAAAACCAATAGATGGTATCGGTGGAGAAGGCATAAAAATAATAAATAGTAAAGAAAAAGATATTTATGAAAAATATCACAATTATTTACTAGAAGAAGTAATTATTCAACATAAAAAATTAAATGAATTATATAGTAAATCTGTCAATTCATTAAGAATATTTACTTTTTATGATGGTAAAGATTCTTATTTTCTTCAAGCAATTTTGAAAGTTGGAAATAATGGTGTTATAGACAATTTCTCTAGTGGTGGTATGTATGCCTTTTTAGATGATAAAGGAGTTGTTATTACTCCAGCAATCGATAAAGATGATAATATATTTGGCATTCATCCTATAAGTAAAAAACAAATATTAGGTTTTAAAGTTCCTTTATTTGATGAAGCGATAAAATTAGTTTTAGAAGCTGCTAAAGAATTACCACAAATTAAATACATAGGTTGGGATGTCGCTATCAGTGACAAAGGACCTTGTATAATAGAAGGCAATAGTTATCCAGGAGTATTTCAAATAAAACCTCGTTTTAGCAAAGATAAAACTGGTATATTACCAAAATACGAAAAAATAATGAAAATAAAACTATAAGGTATTGACTTAATATATAAATCATAATATAATACTAGTGCATCTAAGCAGCGTTAGTATGAAATTTTTAATGTGTTTATTACCTTTAGGGGTAATTATTGTGAAAGCTGCGTAACAATAATTAATTGAATTAAACACCCTATTAAATTGGCATATTAACCTTTTAGAGAAAAGAAAGGAGTGAATTTTAGATGGCAAGATATACAGGAAGTACAAATCGTGTTTCAAGACGTTTAGGTTTTTCAACATTAGAAAACGGTAAAGAATTAGCTAAAAAACCTTACGCACCAGGTCAACATGGAAGTAAAAAATCTAAAAAATTATCTAACTATGGTGTTCAATTACAAGAAAAACAAAAACTTAGATTTATGTATGGATTAAGTGAAAAACAATTCAAAGCTACTTTCGTTAAAGCTGGTAAAATGAGCGGTGTTCATGGTCATAACTTATTTAAATTATTAGAAAGTCGTTTAGATAATTTAGTTTATCGTTTAGGTTTTTCTACTACTAGACGTGGTGCAAGACAATTAGTTAATCATGGACATATTACTGTTAATGGTAAAAAAGTTGATATCCCTTCATACACTTGCAAACCAGGTGATGTTATAGCTGTTAAAGATAATGCTAAAGATATGAGTATTATTAAATCTTCATTAGAAGCATTATTAAAAAGAGTTGAATTCGTTACTTATGATGAAAACAAAATGGCTGGAACTTATGTAAGATATCCAGAAAGAAACGAATTAAATGCTGATATCAATGAATCATTAATTATTGAATATTACAACAGATAGTAACCTATCTGTTCAGACTGTTGACAAAGTCAATGGTCTTTTCTTTTTTTAAAAAATGTTGTATAATAAATATGCGAGATAAAACTTT
>CALVSQ010000054.1 GCA_944359085.1 uncultured Bacilli bacterium
TAGTATTTTTACTACTAATATTACCTTTTTTAGCACCTAATTGATAAGGAAATCTAGTTCCTCTATATATGTTTGTTACATAGCAATTACTTCCTGTTTTTGCTGTATGAATAGCTATTAAAGATTGGGAACTACTAGCATAAGCTTTTTTTATAGTTACTAAATCTCCAATATTTATTTGATTATCTTCATTATTAACTTTGTAACAACCATTTAGTTTGTTTTTTTTCATTATTTCATTATAATTTTTATAAGAATAATTTTGATCACATACATATCCTGCTATTTTATTTGATCTAATTTTATTAGTTTCACCACCAAATTGCCACATTCCATATTTATATTTTTCATTATTTGGCTCATCTTTATTCCAATAAGCAATCCAAAAATCATATAATTTACTTAATTCATCATAATTCATATAATTTTCTATAAAATTAATGTTAGCATACACACTAACATAATATCCCAAATCTTCTAAAGTTTCGCAAAATCCTTTAATTGCCATAGTAACATTATCTTTTCCTGCTTTTTTTTGGCATTCATCTTCAACATCAATACAGATAGGATATTCAAACTCTTTATTTATTAAACATTTGTTATATAAATTAATTGCTTCCTGCTTTCCTTCTTCAAATGAACATGCTTTAGAATAATGATAAACACCAACTTCTAGCCCGTTCTTTTTTGCATTATTATAATGTGTTTCAAAGGTGCTGTCTTTTTGAAATAATTTATTTGAATTTGTAAAAGATGCCCTAATAATAACAAATTCTACACCTTCTTTTTTACATTGTTTTAAATCAATTCCTCTTTGAAAATAACTTATATCAATACCAAACTTTTTGCTCATTTTTCAACATTCACCTTTTTTATTGAATTACATATTTCTTCTATCATCATATCTAACTCTAATTCAGAAATAGTTATACCTTTTTCATTTAACATATTAATTATATTTTCTTTAGCTTTTTGTAATTTTTCACTGCCCGATAAATCATAATAAATTTGCTCTACTGCTTTTACAACCGTTTTAATAACATTTCTTTTTGTTTCATCCGTTATTTTAGCTTCATATATATTTTTTATTTTTTTTATAAATACAATTATTACAAAAGATATAATTGTAATTAATAAATTAAATACATCACTACTAATTAATTGCCATAATTCTCCTAACATTTATACTTTACCTTCTTTCTTTAATTCTTCCCAATGTGAATGAACATAACTATTTCCACCTAATTGTTCGTACCTTGTATACATTTGATGAGCATTTAATTTTTGAATTTCTGATTTATTTACATTATTTTCTAAATCATTAATAAAATTGACTAAATCTGTTCTTATACTAGATATTTCTAAATTATTTATTTTTTTATTTATTGGATCAACCAAAATTATTTTAATAGAAACTATTATAGTAGTAATACTAGTAATAATAATTGCAATTTCTTTAATTATTTCTAATATATGTTCCAAATTTCACCACCCACAAAAAAGAGTATATTAAAATACTCTTACTTATTTTTTTACTACAGCTTTATCAAATGCTAATGCTATTTTCAATATACAGGAATTTTTAATAGGTAATAAACCTAATTTTGATAATCCACCAAGATGATTTCTCAGGTATTTTTCGGATTTATTATTTTGTAAACAATAATCATAATATTGTTTTTCATCTTCTGTAAAACAATTATTAAGTTTGTCAAATATAGCTGCTTTAAATTTCAAATCATTTTCAAGATCTATTTTTATATCAATTTTTTCATTAAATGTATTATTAGAAAAATTTTTACTATGAATATTTTCAATATTGTGTGCTGTTAATCCTAATTCATTTAATACAGCCAAATGAATATATTTGGATTTCAATTCTTTATAATTTTGAATTATTTTAACAACATTAATCTTTGTTAGTTTCATATCATACTTATCCCATATAACTTTGTCTAAAACATAACATTCACTATACAATTTTTCATATTTTTCTACATCATCCATCATTAAACATCCATCTTAAGCAAAAAAAATAAACAAAGATTTTTATGTAATAAATAATGTATTTTTTGTTAAGTTCATATATACCTCCAAATCTAAAAAAAAGAAAAACAATATCTATTTAAATAAATGATATTGCTTTTCAATTTTCTATAATTAAAAGTACAACATACTGCTCTTTATTCTACTTATTTCTTTATATGAAGTTTTTTCATCAACTCAGGATTTTTATGAACATATTTCCACAAAAGTGAAAAGAATATAAATCCTAAAACAAATTTCACTATGAAATCAATTATAAATTTTTGTTGGCTTGATTCTTTTGATTCTTTTGATTCTTGAGTTTGGGTTTCATCAGGATTAGATACGCCTTCTACATATTGAACTCCATCTCCAGAAACAGCAATACTATCCACTACATTTTCAATTTTAGTTATTTCATCATCTGTAAATGGAGTTTCTTTTCTAGCCGTGAAAAAGTAACCTATAGAATCTATATATAATAAATAATTAGTATAATATAAATCTACATCTTCAGCAAAATAATCATATTTTATATATTTATAATTACTTTCATATATTTCATAGCCATCTGCTCCAAATTTTTTGGCTAATATAGATGCAGTTTCTTTAAATTCTTCTTCGGTCATTGGTCGATTACCATCAACTTTTTTGCCATTAGTTATGGTCATAAACTCAATTTTTACATTATCATCTGTTTCATGTAGTGCATAAAGATATATTGAATTATCTTTTAAATTTTTTTGTAGCAAATCATAATCTAAATCATATTTTGCTAAAAAATAATCATTTTTGCCACTTTCTCTTGTAAAAACATCCCAATTCTTATCAAAAGACATTGTAATACCATATTCTTTAATTTTAAAATTTTCACCAAAAGCAATCATTGGACATACCATAAACAACGCTATAATAAATAATATTTTTTTCACTTTCATCACCTATAATCATTTTTAATTATTTTAAATTAGTCCCATATTAGTGGACATATTAAGTCACCTTGCGACTGACTATTAGAATCATATGGACAACTCTTAATAACATTAGTTTCATTACGTTCAATATTAAATGGATTTCCAAATCCAGTTATAAATGTCGACGGTGAACTGCTAATAATCTCAGATGCAATACTCTTGCCAACTGTTTTAATACTTACATCACTTATAGAATCTTTTGCTAATTTTTTAGTTGCAGAACTATATATTGCCTTAAAGCTATTCTTCCCCGTAGTATATTTATTAACTTTCAATCCTAGTGCTGTACCAGCAGAAGATACTAACGTTTCCGAAGCAATTGAAGAATATGAAATCTTTTCACCTTTAGTTTTACTTTCAATTATTTCTCTTGTTGATGAGCCAGCAAAACCCGTTACAGCATTTCCCAATAAAACAGAACCTGTAACTAACGTTGTATAAGCACCAGCAGCCCCTCCAACTGCTGCACCAACATAAGTTTCAGCTGATGAAA
>CALVSQ010000055.1 GCA_944359085.1 uncultured Bacilli bacterium
GATTTAAGAGAATTAAATACTTTCGATAGAAAGGATGCTGAATAAATGATAAGTTTAGAGTGGGTTAAAGATTATATTGATATAAATGATCAAGATTTAAAAGAATTAGCTGTTAAAATAACTAAAGCTGGTATAAATGTTGAAAAAGTAATTACTAATCATATTAATAATTTAGTTATTGGTGAAGTGGTTGATTGTATTGATCATCCTGATAGTGATCATTTACATGTTTGCCAAGTAAATATTGGAAGTGTTGTTACTCAAATTGTATGTGGTGCGCCTAATGTAAGAAAAGGACTAAAAGTAATAGTTGCTTTGCCAGGTGCTATATTACCAGGTGATTTTGAAATTAAAAAAAGTAAAATTAGAAATCAAGAATCTAATGGTATGATATGTGCATTATATGAATTGGGTTTAGAAGAAAAAACAGAAGAAGCTTATAATAGAGGTATTGAAGAATTAGATAGTAGCGCTAAAGTAGGGGATGATCCTATTAAATATTTAGGATTAGATGATACTTTATATGAATTAGATGTTCATAAACATAGAAATAATGATTGTTATTATCATATTGGTTTTGCTTATGAAATAGCAGCTATTTTAAATAGAAAAGTAACTTTACCTGATGATTCATTTAAAGAAATTAAAGATTCTATTAAAGATCATTTTAGTTTAAAAGTTGAAACTAAGAAATGTCCTTATTATTTAGCTAAAATGGTTACTGATGTAAAAATAAAAGAATCACCTGATTTTATTAAAAAAAGATTACTAGCAGCAGGTATGAGACCAATTAATAATGTAGTAGATATTTCTAATTATGTAATGTTAGAATATGGTCAACCTCTACATTTCTTTGATAAAGATAAATTAGGTAATAATATTTTAGTAAGAGAAGCAAATAATGAAAGTATTATTACTTTAGATGGTAAAGAAAGAAAATTAACTAATGATATAGTTATAACTGATGGAAATAAACCTGTTTGTATTGCTGGTGTTATGGGTGGAGAAAACACTGAAGTAGATGAAAATACAAAAACTATTTTAATTGAATCTGCTATATTTGATGCCGTAAGTATTAGAAATACAGCTAATAGATTAGATTTAAGAAGTGAAGCTTCTATTAGATATGGTAAAGGTTTAAATTATGAATATACTAATAAAGCAATTTTAAGAGCTTGTCATTTATTAGAAAAATATGCTGATGCTAAAGTTTTAAGTGATATGGTTATTCATGATGAAATAGATAAAACTTTAAAAATCGTTGAATTCAAACCTTCTGAAGTTGATAAAATGTTGGGTATTACAATAAGTGAAGATGATATGAAAAAAGAACTAGAAAGACTAGATTTTAAATATAAACTAGATAATGGTAAATTTATTGTAACAATACCTAATAGAAGATTAGATATCGATCCTAATGTTAATGATATAGCTGAGGAAATAGGTAGATTATATGGTTACCACAATTTAGTATCTACTTTACCTAAAGTTGATATTAAAAAAGGTGATTATATTGGTAATGTTAAGTATCGTAAATTAATTTCTAAAAGATTAAGATCTTTAGGATTAAATGAAGTAAAAACATACACTTTGGTTTCTAAAGATATGTTAAAATTTAATTATGAAAATAAAGAAAATGTTATTTTACCAAATCCTATGAGTAGTGATAAAGAAGTTATAAGAACTACTTTGATTCCTTCATTATTAAATGTTTATAATTATAATAAAACAAGAAAAGTAAATGATATTTTAATTTATGAAATAGCTAAAACATATGACATAAATTATAATGAAGATAGTAAAATATGTATTTTGATGAAAGGTAATTATATAAATAATAATTGGAATAATACTAAAATAAAGGTTGATTTTTATTTGATAAAAGGAATATTAGAAAATTTATTAGATTATTTAGGCTTAAAAAATAGATATAGTTTTACTACTTCAGATATTCCTAATATGCATCCTGGTATGTCAGCAAGAGTTTTATTAGATAGAAAAGAAATAGGAATAATAGGAAGAATTCATCCAACAGATTCTAAAGATGAAATATATATTTGTGAAATAAGTATGGATAAATTAATCACTAATATAAAACCAATTAAATATAAAGAAATATCAAAATATCCAAGTATTATAAAAGATATGGCATTTATTATGCCAAAAGATACTGAAGCTAGAGAAGTATTAGATGTTATTAAAAAATCAGGTGGTAGATTATTAACTGATATCAATATTTTTGATGTTTATGAAGGAGAAAATATTGGTGATAATGAAAAATCTATTGCATATTCTTTAACATTTAATGATAATACTAAAACATTAACTGATGAAGAAGTTAATACTTTATTTGAAAAAATAATTAAAGATGTTGAAAATAAAGGATATAAATTAAGAAATATGTAAAAAAAGTAAGGAAACTTGCTTTTTTTATGATATAATTTAAGTAGGGTGATAGTTATGCAAGAAAAAGATTTAGAAAAAGAATTGGATAAAGCAGTTGGAAATATTGAAATAGAAGGACATAGTATCCCTAAACATGAAAAAGATATTGTTTCTAGGGTATATCAAAAATATAAGGATAGATTAGGGACTGATGCAATAGATTCATTATTATATGGTTTAGCAGAAGAATCAGAATATATGAGGCAAGAACATGGAAAAAATAAATAGAAGTTTAGATGAAGCTTTAAATTTCCAATCAAGATATTGTTACCATGGAAGTAATATTTTAATTAATAAACTTAATATACACAATCAAAAAACTTTAGATAAAGCGGAACGTAATATTACAGCTTTAATGTTAATGAAATTGCAGTTAAATCCAATACCTAATCCTAAAGAATTGTTTAGTGTTGAATATTTTATTAATTTACATAAACAGGTTTTCGAATATATTTATCCTTTTGCAGGAACAATTAGAAAAGAAAATATGGTAAAAGGTAATACACCTTTTTGTAGGCCGGATTTCATTTATAAATACCTTACTATGTTGTTTGATAAAATTTTTGATGATGTAAAAAAAATAAAAACAAAGGATGATATAGTAAATTTTTTATCCTACTATTATTCAGAATTAAATATAATTCATCCATTTCGTGAAGGCAATGGGCGAATTATGCGAGAATATCTTAGACAAGTAGTTATATTTATAAATAAATATTTAGATTTAGATTACGAATTAGATTTTTCAAGCGTAACAGAAGAAGATAAGAATAATTTAATGAACGGATCAATAACTAGTGCTATGAATGGTGATTTAGAATTGTTAAATAAATTTTTTGATAATATATTAAAATCTAGAGAAATTGTAAAAGAACATCAAATATAAAAAACGTGAATTGAAAAAGTAAATTCCAGTTTCATAATGTGAAATTAAAATGTAAGAGAAACGTCTATAATAAAGGCGTTT
>CALVSQ010000056.1 GCA_944359085.1 uncultured Bacilli bacterium
ATTTTCAAAAGAAAAAGGAACTAATCAAAAAATTATTTTAATTTATTTTTAGGAATTAATCAAAAATTATTGACATAATTATAATCCATTATCATTAAAACTGTAATAAGTATCTTTACCAATTATTAGATGATCTAATACATTAATTCCTAATAACTTTCCTACTTCTTTTAATTGTTTAGTAATAATAATATCATTATTAGATGGATTAACGTTACCTGATGGATGATTATGAATACAAATAATACTTGTTGCACTTAATAAATATGCTTCTTTAAACACTTCTCTAGGATGAACTAAACTTTGATTAATTGTACCGATAAATAATAATTTATCTTTAATAATATGATTTTTAGTATCTAAATAAACACAATAAAAATGTTCTTGTAGTTTATCTTTTAATTTTTCTTTATAGTAATTGAATATACTTTCAGATGAATATATTTTTATTTGATTAATATTATTTATTTTATTATTAATTCTTTTACCTAATTCAATACTAGCTAAAATTTCACATGCTTTTGCTTTACCTATTCCTTTAATTTTAATTAAGTTTTGATAATTAATATCTTTTAAATTATTAATATTATTAATTTGTTTTAAAATGTTATTAGCAAGTTCTTTAACTGATAAATCTTTTGTTCCACATTTTAATAATATTGATAATAATTCTTCATTATTTAAATATTCTACTCCATTACTAATTAACCTTTCACGAGGTCGTTCATTTATTGGAATATCTTTAATTAATATACTTATCCCTCCTCTTTATATTTACTTAATGTTTGTTTAATTATTTCCTTTATTGTTTCTTCTGCATTTGTTTCTTTCAAAACCATATCATACTGTCTTAAAGAATTTATTAAATCATTATCTGAAATTGTTGTTGTTTTAATAATTGTTTTTATATCTTTATTTTTATAATATTCTTGAATTTTATTTACATTATCACTTTCTAATGAAATACCAATATAAACATAATACATATTGTCAATAACACTATATATATAATCAGTTAAATGTGAGGTATTTTCTTGCATACTTTCCATACTAGAATAAACACCTTGTTGAACTAAATAAGCTGTTTCTTTCACATTAAATACCGGTATTATATTAACACTTTCATATTCTTTCAACATATAAAAAGATAATAAAAAACCGACTAATAAAGATACAATTATAGTTAATAAATATTTTTTCATATTCTCACCATTTTAATTATACCCTATTAATCAGTTATATTTTGTCGAATTAAATTAATTCATCAATTTTTGAAACAATATCATTTACATGAACATCAAATACTTGATTTGTTTCTCTTATTTTTAATTCTACTAAATTATCTTTAGTTTTTTTGCCAACTGTAATTCGATATGGAATACCAATCAAATCCATATCATTAAATTTTACCCCTGCTCGTTCATCACGATCATCTAATATTGTTTCAATATTATTTTTATTTAAATTATTATATATTGCATTAGCAATTGATTTTTGAATATCATCTTTTTTATCAATTAAAACAATAGCTACTTTGTATGGAGCAATTTCAATTGGCCAAATAATACCATTTTCATCATTTCTTTGTTCTACTAAAGAAGACATTATTCTACCTAAACCAATACCATAACATCCCATAACAACTGGTTTTAATTCATTGTTTTCGTCTAAATAATTTAAATTTAATGCCTTAGAATATTTAGTACCTAATTTAAATGTATTACCTATTTCAATACCATGTTTAAAATATAGTTTTTTTCCACATTTTGGACATACATCAAATTCTTTAACATTTTTAATATCTCCTACATAATCATATTTAAAATCTGATGTGTTTACATTTTTATAGTGATAATCCGTTTTGTTTGCACCTACTATATAATTATATTTATATAAAATATCATTATCAATTACTATTTTAATATCTAAACCGATTGGACCTGCAAAGCCAACTTTAGCATTAGTAACTTTTTCTACTTCTTCTAATGATGCTAATTCAACTGTTTTACCATTTAATAATTTTCTTAATTTTGTTTCATTAATTTCTCTATCGCCGCTTACTAAACAAGCATATAAAGTATTATCTATTTTATAAATTAATGTTTTAACAAATTTATCTTTATCTTCTTTTAAATATTTAGATATTTCTTCAATTGTTTTAGCATTAGGTGTATGAACTAATTCTTTTTCTTTATACTTTTCAGCTTTTTCTTTATTTATCACACATTCACTTACTTCGATATTAGATGAATATCCACAATCGCATAAAACCAATATATCTTCACCAATATCAGTTACTGCTTGAAATTCTTCACTTAATAATCCACCCATAACTCCTGTATCAGCTGTTACGATACGATAATCAATACCAATTCGATCAAATATATTTTTATAAGCATTAAACATTTTCATGTATGATTTATTTAAACTGTCTAATGAAGTATCAAAACTATAAGCATCTTTCATAAAGAATTCTCTTACTCTTATTAATCCATATCTAGGTCTTGGTTCATCACGATATTTGTTTCCTATTTGATATAAATTAAAAGGCATATCTTTATATGATTTTATTTTCATTCTAGCAGCTTCTACAAAAAATTCTTCATGAGTAGGACCTAGTACTAAACTTCTATTATATCTATCTTTTAAACTAAACATATCATGACCAAAATTATCTCTTCTACCACTACTTATATATACATCTTCTGGTAATAAATTAGGCATCAATAATTCATT
>CALVSQ010000057.1 GCA_944359085.1 uncultured Bacilli bacterium
TATATCATCTTTTTCTAAATAATCAATTATATCAGTAAAATGTTTATGTTCTATTTCACCTGTTTCTTTATCTAAAATTAATAATTTAGAAGCATCTCTTTTTTCTAAAGGTGTTTGCGCTATTAAATTTTCTGGTAAATAGTAATCAAAATCATCTGTTTTCATAATTCCTCCATATTCAATCTATTTTGATGGTTAATTTTCAAATGTTCATAAGCTTTATCTGTTACAATTCTACCTCTAGAAGTTCTTTTTAAAAATCCATTTTGTAATAAATATGGTTCATAAACATCTTCAATTGTTGTAACTTCTTCACCTATACTAGAAGCAATTGCATCTATTCCTACTGGACCACCATTAAATTTTTCTATTATCGCTTTAAGTAAATTATAATCTGTTTCATCTAATCCTAACTCATCTACTTTTAATTTTCCTAAAGCTAAAGTAGTTATTTTTTTATCAATTACACCATTACCCATTACTAAAGCATAATCTCTTACTCTTTTAAATAATCTATTACAAATACGAGGTGTTCCTCTACTTCTTTTAGCTAACTCAACAGCTGCATCTTCTTCAATTGGAGTATTAAGTACACGACTAGTTCTTTTAGCTATATCAGTTAATTCTTCAATTGTATAATAATTTAATTTAGAAATAATTCCAAATCTATCTCTTAAAGGACTAGTTAAATCTCCTGTTCTAGTAGTTGCTCCAACTAATGTGAAAGGAGGTAAATCAATTCTAATACTTCTACTACTAGAATCACTTCCAACAATTATATCTAAAGTAAAATCTTCCATAGCAGAATATAACACTTCTTCAATATATCTAGGTATTCTATGAATTTCATCAATAAATAAAACATCACCTGGCTCTAAAGTTGATAAAATTGCAGCTAAATCTCCTGTTTTTTCAATAGCAGGACCACTTGCTGTTTTAATATTTGATCCTAATTCATTAGCAATTATATTAGCCAAAGTTGTTTTACCTAATCCTGGAGGACCATATAATAAAACATGATCTAAAGGTTCTTCTCTTAGCTTAGCCGCTTTAATAAAAACACTTAGATTTTCTTTTATTTCAGATTGTCCTATATATTCATCTAAACTATCTGGTCTAATAGTTTGTTCAAAAGTATCTTCTTTTAATTCTCTATTCGTTACTACTCTTTCATCCATACTATCCCTCCACATATTTTAATATATCTTGCCAACTATTAATTGTCTTTAAATTATCATATTCATTTTTAAATAATAAAGTATCTATTCCTTTTTTACTAACTTCTAAACAATTAGTATAATAATCATCAATAAATAAATCTATATTTAATTCTTCACATTTAATAGCTTTTCCTATTTCATAACATTCAAAATGAATTTCTTTAAAAGGCAATTTATTATCTTTTATGAATTTAATTGTTGAATTTTTTAAGCTGTCTGAATAATAATTACTTCTAGCTGTAATTAAATATAATTCATTATTTGTACTTAATTTACTCAATACATCTACTACATCATCAAAAAAATCTAAATTTTTTGTTATATCATCAATATATTTTTTATAAAATTCATATTTTTCATCTAAATTATTAAACTCTTTTATATTATACTTATTTAAATACTCTTTTACTTTATCACTAGTTCTTACGATTGTATCATCAAAATCAATAGCTATTCTCATTTTAAAAATAACTTTAAAGATTCCTTTATTTGATCTTCTAGTGATAAATTAGTATTAACTTGTCTTACGACTTTTAATATATCTTGGGTTTTGTAACCCAAACCTTTTAATACTTCAATTAATTCATCGTTGTTGTTAGTTGTTACAACACCATCAGTATTTAATTTACCTTTTAAATCTAAAATAATTTGTTTAGCTACTTTATCTCCTATTTTAGGAAATTTTTTTAAATATAATATATTTTCTCTTTCAATAGCATCTATTATACCATTAATTGAACCAGTTGCAATAATAGGTAAAGCCATTTTACACCCTAATCCCTTTACTTCAATTAATTTTAAAAATAAATCTTTTTCTTCTTTTAATTTAAACCCATATAAAGTTAATTCATCTTCTTTAACATTTTGATAAATGTAAACAGTATATTCTTCATCAATATTAAATGAATATGGATTAGGTGTGTATATTAAATAACCTATTCCATTATTATCTAATACAATATAATTACTTTCTATTTCTTTAACAAATCCTTTTATATATGCATACATAAATAACCACCTATATAATTATACCAAACATTCGTTTTTAAAACAACAAAAAAATAACCGAAGTTATTTCTTTTTCCAAAATATTTTTATTAAATAAACATCTAAAAATATATATAATACACACAATACCCACATTAATATTGTATTAAATATACCACTTGAATACATATTTATTATACTTGGAACACTACTTGGAAAATAAGTATAAATAAAATTACTTATTTCCTTAATTGGAATATTTGCTGCTATAAAAGATAATACTCTTAAAAATATATCAACTATTCCTATATAATAAACTATATTACTAAATCTTTTAAAAATTAAAACTGCTAAAGC
>CALVSQ010000058.1 GCA_944359085.1 uncultured Bacilli bacterium
AATTTGAATCAAATTATAGCTTAGAGCTTAAAAATATTGAAATTTAAGGGGTTCCCCAGTCAAAAAAACTCATACTTGATAAAGAAATAGATTGCGCAATTATGTAAAATATGATATAATTAATTTATCAAAATGCTGAAAGGAGCGATTATTATGAAAGCAGCAATAGGCTGTATCTATGAACCATTTGAGTTCATTACAGTAGAACTGATTAAAAAAATTGACGAAACACGGAAAGAATATAAGGTTGTAGGAGTAGGTATTCCTACTGATGCATATTTTTATATGCGATACAGTAGAAAACCTATTAAGCCATATTCCGACCGGTCACAGCTTGCAAAAGCACTAAAAGGTGTAGACTTCGTGTTCCCTGTAGATTCGGAAACAGATCTTACATCTGAGATTGTTTTTGACGGCACAGAAATGACAACTGTTGAAATTCCAAAGCCATATAAAGTGGCTTACGCACCTGGAACCTATGATCTCTTACACGAAGGACATCTTGCCCATTTAACAGAAGTAAAGTCTCTTTGTGACATCCTAATTGTTGGAGTAAATTCTGATAAGTTAGTATATGAAAACAAAAGAAAAAAAACAAAGATGTCACAAGAAGATAGACTCAACATTGTGAAAAACCTAGAGTTTGTGGACTACGTTTTCATGGTCGAAACAAACTTAAAGTCTAGAGCAAACAAATGGAGTCTAGAGAATGTTGGACTCCCAATTGATGTCATTTTCTTAGGTTCTGACTTAAGAGGTCAAAACTTATATAATGACACAAAAATCCCTATTTTGTTTACAGAAAGAGACCCTGTTTTAATGAGGCGAAGGAGCTCTAGCTTTTACCGTCAGGTATTAGAAGGTCTGAAAAACAAGGAACAGCAGTAATCGTTCCTAAGGTTGCAAAGAAAATAATTAATAATTTAAAATTTTCTTTGCAACCTACAATTTTATAAATAATAAGAGAGGTTAAAAATGGAAATAAATATAGAAGAACTAAGAAAAAAATATCAATTATCTGATGTTGAATTTGCTAAAAATGCTCAAGCAATTTTTAATGAGCTATCTTTATTAACTAACAAGTCTGAAAATCCAAAATTTATCATTGTAGGAGGACAAGCTGGAGCAGGAAAATCCGATTTGGTAGCAAAAAAATACCAAGAATTAAACGGAAATGCTATTATCATTGATCAAGATGAACTAAGAACTAAATACCCTCAACCAGCATATCAAGAAATTACATCTACCTACAATGATAGAACTGAATTTTTAATTTTAAATCCCTATATTGCCGAAATGATCAAATCTCTAGTCAGTACTTCTAGAGAAAAAGGTTATAATGTTATTATAGAATCTGCTCTACAAGATGTAGAGGCATTTCTACATTATACAGAAGAATTTAACAATGCTGGATATACATCTGAGGTTGCAGTTCTCTCTGTACCTGAATTAGAAGGAAATATATCTATGTTATATCGATATTGTACTTATTTAGAAAAAGATGGCTTTTGTAGGAGAAATACACGTATTAATCCAAATGCTAAAGTAAATATGAGAAAGAACATTCAAAAAATGGATGCATTAGGGATTTATGATAATATTGAAATATATACAAGAAATCCTGACAGATCCAAACTACCAGATAAAATTTATGAAAAGAAAACACATATAGCTGAAACACCAATAGAAGCATTTGAAAGAGGTCAAAGAATTTCCATGAAAGAAACTATAAAAAATTTTGAAAGAAAATATGAATATATCAAAAATATACTTCAAAGATATAACGAAACTGACAAATTGCAAACTTTAGAAAACTTATATCAACAATATCTTACTTTAGATGAAAGAGAGTGATTATATGAATAGAAATGACAAAGATTATACTTGTTTAATTGATATTGCTAAACTTAACTTATCAAAAGAACTAAATATCAAAACAAAACAATACCAAGAAACTCCTAATAATAATTTAAAAAATGAAATGATAGAACTATTAAAAGACAGACAACAATTATTTTTATTTAATACTTCTGTCATAGAAAAATACCTATAAAAAATTATAGGTATTTTTCATGTACCCATTCTTTAATAGTTTCTATTGGAATTTGTAAATTACAATTTGTTCCTAATCCTAATTCCACCTGTGGTCTAATTGCTCCGTGAAAATCACTACCTCCTGAAACATATTTATTATATTTCTTACAAATACCTAAGAGATAATCTGTTTGTTCTTGTGTAAAAGAAGAATAATAACATTCTATCATATCTATCTCATAATTTTCTAATAAATGTTGTAAAATTTTTTGCGAATTATCTTTATATTCAAATATATGAGGAATAGATACCAACCCTCCAGCAAATTTAATAGTATTTATTAATTCTTTTATACTAGGAAAAGCAGATGATAAATCAAGAAAAAGTGGACTATCTGGATTCGTCATACAATACCTAAAAAAACTTTTCCCTTCTGGCAAACTTTCTAAATATTTTTTATTTTCGGGATATTTCATTATAGAAGAATGTATGTATTTCGAAAGTCTTGGATGTATATCTGGATTAAAATCTTCTATAAAAGAGGGACTTAATGTAACACCTATTTCTTTATATTGTTTATCAGCTAAAAAAATCATATATTTATCTAATTCTGCATTACTTTTATAATGATACTGTTTTAAAAGTCTTTTCATAATATCCACATCGAAACCATATCCTAGTAATTCAATTGCTATACCAAAACAACTAGTACGTAATTCAATTCCTGGAATGATAACTCCACTAAAATTTTTCTTATCTATCTCATAATAGGCATCTACTGTTTCATGGTCTGTAATAGATAATATTTCTATTCCTTTGTTTTCTGCTTCCTGTAATAATTGATTTGGTGTATATGTTCCATCTGATTTTGTAGAATGTGTATGTAAATCCACTAAATTTTTCATTTTTAGTAAGTCTCCCTTCTTATATATTCATTCGTAAAATAACTATACAAAATAAATTCCACTTTGTCAATTTTCTGTATTTACTTTACTTTCTAAATATGATAAAATTTTACTATATTAAAAACGGAGGTAAAAAATGAAAAATGAATTAATCTTAATCTTAGACTTTGGCGGTCAATATAATCAATTAATCGCAAGAAGAGTCAGAGAATGTAATGTATATTCTGAAGTTGTACCTTACAACATATCTATCGAAAGAATAAAAGAAAAAAATCCAAAAGGTATCATTTTCACTGGTGGTCCAGCTAGTGTATACGGCGAGAACTCTCCAAAATGTGCAGAAGGAATATTTGATTTAGGAATTCCAATCTTAGGAATATGCTATGGAATGCAATTGATGACACATACATTAGGAGGAAACGTATCCAAAGCAAACACAAGAGAATATGGAGCAACTAAAGTAAATATTGATAATACCTCTTCCCTATTCCAAGGATTTGAAAATACAAATGTCTTTTTAATGAGTCATACGGATTTTGTTTCAGAAATTCCAAATGGTTTTCAAACAATTGCTTCTACAGAACATTGCCCAAATGCTGCAATGGAAAATAATGAAAAAAATTTATACGGAATTCAATTTCACCCTGAAGTTAATCTATCCATCAATGGAACACAAGTAATAAAGAACTTTTTATTTTCTATCTGTCATTGTTCTGGTGATTGGCAAATTTCTTCTTTTGTAGAAGATAGTATCAAAACCTTGAAAGAAAAAATTGGAGATAAAAAAGCTTTATGTGCTTTATCAGGTGGCGTTGACTCCTCTGTTGCCGCTGTCTTATTATCCAAAGCAATCGGAAAAAATTTAACCTGTATCTTTGTAGACCATGGTCTTTTGCGTAAAAATGAAGGAGATGAAGTAGAGCAAATCTTTAGAAATCAATTTGATATCAATTTAATTAGAGTAAATGCTAAAGACAGATTTTTAAATAAACTCGCTGGAATTACAGACCCTGAAAAGAAAAGAAAAATTATTGGAGAGGAATTTATTAGAGTATTTGAAGAAGAAGCAAAAAAAATAGGAACCATTGACTTTTTAGTACAAGGAACCATTTATCCAGATGTCATTGAAAGTGGACTTGGAAAAAGTTCAGTCATTAAAAGTCATCACAATGTAGGTGGATTACCTGATTATGTAGATTTCAAAGAAATTGTAGAACCTTTAAGAGATTTATTTAAAGATGAAGTTCGAAAAACAGGTTTAGAACTAGGAATTCCTGAAAATTTAGTATTTAGGCAACCTTTTCCAGGACCAGGATTAGCAATTAGAATTATTGGAGATATTACAGATGATAAACTAACCATCTTAAAAGAAGCAGATAGTATTTTTAGAGAAGAAATTGCAAATGCCGGATTGCATAAAAGTATTAATCAGTATTTTGCAGTATTAACTAATCTAAAATCTGTAGGAGTCATGGGAGATGAAAGAACTTATGATTATACGGTTGCATTAAGAGCTGTTGAAACAACTGATTTTATGACTGGTGTTTGGAGCAAAATACCATATGATATTTTAGAAAAAGTATCTTCGAGAATTGTTAATGAAGTAAAACATGTTAATCGTGTTGTGTATGATATTACTTCTAAACCACCTGCAACTATTGAATGGGAATAATAAAGAATAAAAGACGTGCAAACTTCACACGTCTTTTTGAATTTTACGGAATTTATGATGGGTGTATTTTTTTGATTTCGGTCAAATTTTTTTCTATGATTTCTTTTTCAATATCATGTTCTATAATTTCTAAAAAATCAATAATAGCAAAAAAATCTTCAGAATCTCCTTTGCCAAGCAAAAGATATTCACCAGGTTGACCTGTAATCTCTCTCATATCAGAAAAGTCGAAATTTTCTTGCTCCATTTGATACCTTTCATTATAATAACAACTACTGATTTGTAAAGAAATTCTATTTTTAATAATAATTCCTATCAGTAAATCATTTGTAAGATATCCTTCTATTTTTTCACAATCAGATATTAAATATCCATCACTATAATAAAAAAAATCACCAAATCCATTAATAGAATCATCCTGCAATTCTTTTTCTATCCACTCTGCTATCCGCAATTCAATTTTATAATATAATTTTGCCATGGCTTCTACCTCACTTTTAAATAAAAAAGTTTACAGTTACAAAAATTATATGATTATATGTTAACATATTATTTGAATTTTTTCAATTATTTTTCACCTTTTATCAAAAATTGTTTTAAATACTCCTTGGTCAATCAAATTAGCAAAAATATTTTTAATAATAATCAAAACAATAGGACCAATTAAAAGCCCCATAATACCTATTACTTTAAACCCCGTATACATGGCAATTAAAGTAAATATAGGATGAACGCCAATATTTTTACTCACCAATTTTGGCTCTAAAAATTGCCTTGCGATTGACATCACTATAAGTAAAACGATAATAGCAATTCCCAAATTAATATCACCATTCAAACCACAAATAATTGCCCAAGGAATCATCACCGTTCCAGAACCTAAAATAGGAAGCGCATCTACAAATCCAATAAATAAAGCCATTAACAATGGATATTGTATATTAAATCCTGCAAATTCCAGAATATATAATCCAATTAGGGTAATAATAAAAGAAACTAGTACTAAAGTAGCTTCAGCTTTTAAATAGCCTCCTAAGGTAGATATTAGTTCTTTTAAGTGTCTTTGTAT
This sequence comes from uncultured Bacilli bacterium, assembly GCA_944359085.1. Classification (GTDB taxonomy): domain Bacteria; phylum Bacillota_I; class Bacilli_A; order RF39; family UBA660; genus Faecisoma. The sequence goes on from CALVSQ010000058.1 coordinate 5,681, forward strand.
TTTTATCATCCAAGTTTTAGGCAAATGATGTTCTATTTGATCTAATATATAAATTTTATCGACACATATAAAATAAAGAGCAATCACTGTAATTCCTATACAAATAGCAATAGATGGCAAACTAGTGACTACTTCTATTAAGCCTGTTAATGCATTTCTTAACCAATTAGAAATGGTTGTTAAAATATCGGTTGTTGAATTCTGTATCACATTTAAAACTTCATCAGATACATGAATTTTGTCAAAATGGAAAGATTGTATAAAAGATTGGAATTGTGCATATGCTTTATCAAAATAGTCATTTAGCCCCTGCAATAAGCTAGACGATTCCGAAAAAATAGTAATAATTCCCCAAGTTAATAATCCTAATATAACAACAGATACTAATAAAAAAATAATAATAGAACTTGTTCTTCTACTTAATTTTGTTTTTTCCATCATTTTCTTAATAGCAGGTTCTATTATCAAAGATATAATGAATGCAATTAAAAATGGCATATAAAAAATGGATAATTTTAATGCAATATATAAACCTAACAATAAAAATATTACATATAATATGTTTTTTCCAACTCTTGTCCAATATGCCATATCTAATATCATCTTCAACCTCCTTTTATTGTTATTATATGATGAAAATAGAATTATATACATTTCAAAAAAAGGAAAAAGGTTTTATCCTTCTTCCCTTTGATACACTTTTTTAAATGGTTACTCAGCGTTTTTATTTTCTCCGTTACAATTACAAATATTTTCTATAGTTGTACAAACTTCCTGTTTTCCAAGTTTTGTATCATTTTGAGCTAAATCACCTATTGTTAAAATTCCAACCACTTTATTATTGCAATCACAAACTGGCAATCTTCTTACTTGATTTTCAGACATCGTTTTTTGTGCTTTTGTCATATCATCATCTTGATTACATGAACAAACTTGACAAGTCATAATATCACTAACTGGTGTTTCTTTTATATTTTTATCGCAAACGATACTTCTTAATAAAATATCTCTATCTGTTACAATTCCACATAAAGTATTATCTGGTTTGCAAACAGGAATAGAGCCAATATGATTTTCACTCATTAATTTTGCAACTTCATAAACCTTGGTTTCAGGTTTTACACAACAAACTTCATCACACATACAATCTTTAACTTTCATTATTTTTACCACCTTTCAAAAGTTCTCGTTAATAGTTTTCACTTTTTTTCAAATTATATTCTATTTTTTTATTTCAATTTATGCTATTTTTTTCCATTTTTAAGAACAAAAAAAAAGCCTAATATATAGCTATTTTCAATCGAAACATATCGGTGGCATAACAACCCTAATCTTGATTTTCAAATATCCTATATATCAGGTTTTTTTGAATTATTAACTTAACGCCTTTTTACTTGAAAATGGCAAAAATTAAACTTCATAAATATTGTAATCTTCTAATCCTCTTGGCATCATTGGTGGTCTCATTGGTGGTCTACCTGGTCCTGGTCCTCCAGGGAATGGTGGTCTAGGTGGTCTTACTGGTGGTCTGTTTCCGGGTCTATTTAACAATTCCCTTAACAATAAAATTTTAATTAAGTCTCTTAAGTTTCTATTTACCGGTCTAGGACTTCTGGTTTCTTTTTCTTGTTTTTCTTCTGTTTTAGTTTGCCTATTTTCTCTTGAAGTAGAAGTACTTCCCCCCACTTCATTTGTCAAATTAATATGAATATTTACTTCCTCATTTCCTTCTATTGCAAAATAAATAGTATCTGTTAATTGTTCTACTAATTCTTTTGTAATCGGTTCTTGAATAGAGTCACAAGTTTTTGTTATCATAGGAAAAATCAGCTTATATATTTCTGGATAACATTCTTCCAACTCTTTACGATTCATATTTTGCCTATAATTTGAAGCATATTCATAATTTGGATATGGCATCGCATTAGAATTTTCCGTACACATTGGATATCCTAATATACTTCTTATGTAATTTTGATAGGATTCATCAAACATAAAATAACCTCCTTACATATTTATTGATATTTTATGCAAGAAGGTTAAATGTGTTCGTCTTTTTAAATCTGATTTACTAATGTTTTAAATTGATTTCCTCTATCTGCAAAATCCTTAAACATATCAAAACTAGCACTAGCAGGTGAAAATAATACAACATCATTTGGTTTTGCAAGTTTCTTTGCCAAAGTAACCGTTTCTTTTAAATTTTCGCACATATAAATATCTAATTTTTTATGTTGTTTTTCTAATTCTTCTTTGACAACATCAAAAATTTTACCTGCTGTTTGACCTATTAAAATTAAAGCCTTTACTTTTTCCACAATAGGTTCTGCAAGTGGTTGATAATTCAGATTTTTATCATAACCTCCTGCAATTAAAATAATAGGATTTTCAAAAGCATTTAATCCAGAAATAGTTCTCGTTGGAGAAGAACTAGCAGAATCATTATACCATTGTACTTTATCTATTTCTTTTATAAATTCGATGCGGTGATTAACGCTGGTAAAGTTTTTTGCAATTTGTGCTGCTTTTTCTGTATCTACTAAACTACTGGTAGCCGCTATCGCCGTAGCGATATTTTCAAAATTATGGTTTCCTCTTAAACGTACTTCATCTGTATGTACTAAATGTTTCCTTACTTTATCTTGACATTCTTTTATCACATTACCATCTACAATAAAACCATCTTCTAACTTTTCTTTACTACTAAAGAAAATCACTTTACCTTTTGCTTCTTTAGCACAATTTTTAGTAATCTCATTATCAAAATTCAAAACTAAAATTCCTTTTTCTGATTGATATCGAAAGATATTCTTTTTGGCATTGATATATTCTTCATAATCTTTATGAATATTTAAATGATTAGGAGTAATATTCGTAATAACTGCAATGTCTGGACTAACTTGCATTCCCATTAGTTGAAAACTACTTAATTCTAATACTAAAATATCTTCTGGCTTAATTTCTGGTAATTTCGTAAATAATGGTGTTCCGATATTTCCGCCTAAATGTGTAGTAAAACCTGATTCTTTTAGAATTGTATTAATTAAACTAGTGGTAGTAGTTTTGCCATCGCTTCCTGTTACCCCAATTATCTTACAAGGACACATTTCCATTAATAATTCTATTTCTGTTGTAACAATTGCCCCTCTTCCGTGCTTCTTGCTCTAATTCTGGTACAGTTGGCAAGCAACTTGGAGATCTAAAAATAATATCAAAACCCTTTAGATTTTGTAAATAGTCTTTCCCAAGCGAAAATGAAAACCCATCATTCGTAATTTTATCCATTATTTCTTTAGAAATATTATCTATTTCTCTTTGGTCAAATACAGTCACTCTTGCTTTTTTTTCATATAAATAATCTAATAATGGCAAATTGCTTACTCCTAATCCAATAACTGCTACTTTACGAAATCGAATATAATCGTTAAATTCTTCCAGTTTCTTGTTTTTATATTCCATCTTATTTTCCTCCTTTTTGTTGTACTATATTATATACTTATCTATTTTTTTCGTTCGCTATATTGGTTTATTATATATTATTTTTACTAAAAAAACAAATTTTTATGTATATTTTTTTAAAATTTACTTATACTAATCTTGAAATTTGAAATGGAGGTGCTTTTCATGTCAAAGAAAAACAATAAGGAAAATCAAAATAACAAAAACAACAATAATAACAATAATCAAAATAGAAACAATGAAAAACAAAATAATAACAATTGTAGATAATTTAACAAAGTTGTCAATGGTTCCAGGTTTGAATGCCAAAAATTTGGCATTCAAACCTGGAACCATTGACAATTTTTAAAATTTATACTTGTCTCTTTTTTGATAATGCGTATGTAATAATTCTTCTGCAAGATGGCTACCTGGTTTTTCTAAATACTCTGCATAGACCTGTTTTAAAAATGGATTCTCGTGAGATTTTCTGATTGTACTTTTCTCATCAATAGAATATAAACAATCTGCTCTTAATTTTCTCACATCCACTTCTGAACGTATTTTAGAACTTTTAATTGGTTGACCACCACCCATAATACATCCACCTGGACATGCCATAATTTCTACAAACTGATAATCTGATTTTCCACTTTTTATTTCTTCTAGAATCTTTTTAGCATTAGCTAATCCACTAGCAGCAACTACTTTTATATCTCTTCCTGCAATATTAACAGTTGCCCTTTTAATTCCTTCTCCTCCACGTACTTGTTCAAAATTAATTTTTTCTAAGTTTTCACCAGTTAAAGTATCTTGTGCCGTTCTTAAAGCTGCTTCCATAACACCACCAGAAACTCCAAAAATAGCTGCTGCCCCAGTTGCCTCTCCCATTGGATCATCAAATTTACCATCTTCTAACTTATCAAATTCGATATTTGCCTGTTTTATCATTCTAGAAAGTTCACGAGTAGTAATAACATTATCTACATCAAAAAGTTCCTCATGTTTCATTTCTGGGCGTGAACGTTCAAATTTTTTGGCAATACATGGCATAACAGATACTACATATATTTTCTTAGGATCAATTCCCTCTTTTTTTGCATAATATGTTTTTAAAATAGCACCAAACATTTGATGTGGTGATTTGCAACTAGACAAATGTGGCAATAATTCAGGATAATTCATTTCTATGTATTTTACCCATCCGAGGACTACAAGAAGTAATCATAGGAAGGCAATCATTTGCTTGAAATCTTTGAATAAATTCATTTGCTTCTTCCATAATAGTAAAATCTGCACCTGTATTGGTATCAAATACTTTATCAAATCCCAATCTTTTTAATGCTGTTATCATTTTACCTGTTACATTTGTTCCTATTGGCATTCCAAATTCCTCACCAAGAGCAGCTCTCACTGCTGGTGCAGTTTGTACAATTACATAAGCTTCTGGGTCTTTCAATTTTACCCAAACATCATTAATGGTTTCTTTTTCATGTAAAGCTCCTGTTGGACATGCTTCTATACACTGCCCACAAAAAGTACAATTTACATCATTTAAGCTATTATCTCCTACTGTAGAAATACATGAATCAAAACCTCTATTAATACAATCAATGGCACCTATTTGCTGTACATTTTTACATGCCGCAACACATCTTCGACATAAAATACATTTATTAAAATCTCTTACAATAGAAGGTGACAAATCATCTATCTTATGCTCTGTTCTTTCTCCTTCAAATTCTACTTGTAATACATTAAATTTTGTAGCTAATGTTTGTAACTCACAGTTTCCTGAACGAGTACATGTTAAACAATCTTTAGAATGATTAGAAATAATCAAATCTAAAATAACATGTCTTGCTTCTAATACATTTGGTGTATGTGTATGTACTACCATTCCTTCTTCTACTGTTTGAATACAAGAAGTAGCAAAGCCCCTACGCCCTTCCACTTCTACGATACACATTCTACAATCTCCTACTTCATTGATGTCTTTTAAGAAACATAAAGTTGGGATATCTATTCCAGCTTGTTTTGCTGCTTGCAAAATAGTGGTCCCTTTTGGTACTTTTATTTCTTGACCATCTATAGTTAAAGTTACGATATCTTCTTTCATTTTTTCTCCTCCTTTATTCTACTAAGTTGCCAATAGGGACATTCCTTTTTAGCAACTATACTTATGCTTTTATAATTAAATTTAATATATTAATATTTGCAGACAAAGACCCGAATTGTTACGCCCCAGCTATATTTTTGTTTAAAATATTAATATATTAAATTTTTAAATAAATGATAGGATAAAGGTTGCCAAAAAAGAACGTCCTCATTGGCAATTTTAATTTCCGATTGCATGAAATGGGCAACTTGTTAAGCAAGTACCACATTTAATACATTTATCTTGATTAATTACTCTTGGATTTCTTCCTTCTCCTTCAATAGCTTTCACAGGACAATGCTTTTGACAAAGACCACAACCCTTACATTTTTCTTCATCAATAACAATTTTTGACAAAGCTTTACATTCTAATGCCTTACATTCTTTTTGAATAGCATGCTGTCTAAATTCTTCTCTAAAATATTTTAAGGTGCTTATAACAGGATTTGGAGCACTTTGCCCTAAACCACAAATACTTGCTTTTTGAATATTAGCTGCTAATTTTTCCAACTTGTAAATATCCAATTCTGAACCCTCACCAGAACACAATTTTTCTAATATTTCTAACATTCTTTTTGTTCCAATCCTACAAGGCGTACATTTTCCACAACTCTCACTAACTGTAAACTCCAAATAAAATTTTGCCAAACATACCATACATTTCGTATCATCCATGACAATTAAGCCTCCAGAACCCATCATAGAACCAATTTCTTTTAAAGATTCATAATCTATTGGAGTATCTAAATGCTCTTTTGGAATACATCCACCAGATGGTCCTCCTGTTTGTGCCGCTTTAAATTCTCTTCCATTTGGAATTCCTCCTCCAATATCGTAAACAATTTCTCTTAATGTTGTTCCCATAGGTACTTCAACTAATCCAATATTATTTACATTTCCACCTAATGCAAAAACTTTAGTACCTTTAGAATTTTTAGTTCCAATAGAAGAATACCATTCAGCACCATTTAATATAATTTGTGCAATATTACTATAAGTTTCTACATTGTTAATTAGAGTTGGTTTTCCCCATAAACCAGCTTGTGCTGGATAAGGTGGTTTAACTCTTGGTTGACCTCTTTTTCCTTCAATTGATTCTAATAATGCAGTTTCTTCTCCACAAACAAACGCTCCCGCTCCTAAACGTATTTCGATATCAAAATCAAAATCTGTTCCAAAAATATTCTCTCCTAAAATTCCATAATCTTTAGCTTGTTTAATCGCAATTTCTAATCTTTTTACTGCAATTGGATATTCAGCTCTTACATAAATATATCCCTTATTTGCTCCAATGGTATAAGCTGCAATTGCCATCGCTTCTAATACACTATGTGGATCTCCTTCTAATATGCTTCTATCCATAAATGCCCCTGGATCTCCCTCATCTGCGTTACATACAACATATTTTTGTTTTCCTTCTGAAGCCCTTGTTAATGCCCATTTCTTTCCTGTTGGGAATCCTGCTCCTCCTCGACCGTCTTAACCCAGAATTGTTAACTACTTCAATTACATCTTCAGGAGTCATACCTTTTAGCACTTTTTCTAATGCTAAATATCCATCAAATGCTATATATTCATCAATATCTTCTGGGTTAATAACACCACAATTTTTAAGTGCTATTCTTTTTTGCTTCTTATAAAAATTTAATTCATCTAAACTATTTACTTTTTTTCCATCAATATCTTTGCATAATAATCTTTCTACTCTATTTCCTTCTATAATATGTGTTTGTACTATCTCTTCACAGTCTTCAGGGTTTACCATTGCATAAAAAGTATCTTCTGGTCTAATTATAACAATAGGCCCTTTTGCACATAAACCAAAACACCCTGTTTTAATAACTCTAACATTTTCAATTTGTTTTTCTTTTATAATATTTCTAAAATTTTCTAAAATTTCAGGTGATTTAGAAGAAGTACATCCTGTTCCATGACATACCAAAATATGTTTTTCTCTAGTATCTGCTTTTGTATTAATCCTTAATTCTAATTCTTTTTTCTTTTCTTCTCTTATTTTATGAAGTTCTTCGAGAGTTTTCATCTTATACCTCCTCTTTCATTAATTCATCAATTACTTGGTCTAATTTTTGAACAGTAGCTTTTCCATATACTTCTCCATTAACTGTAAATACAGGAGCCAAACCACAAGCACCCACACATCTAGTTTCTTCAATAGAAAATTTACCATCTGGTGTAGTTTCTCCTATTTGAATTTGTAATCTTTCTAATAATCTATCCATTATTTTCTGAGAACCTTTTACAAAACATGCTGTACCTAGACATACTGAAATATGATATTTTCCCTTTGGTTTTAAAGTAAATCTAGAATAAAATGTAATAACCCCATAAATTTCTGCCATTGGTATTTTTAAAAATTCAGAAAGTTCTTTTTGTGAATTTAATGAAATATATCCATCATGCTCTTGAATTTCATTTAGCATTTGAATTAAATTATCTTTTTCAGGTTTATATTTAGAAAAAAGTTCTTCTAAAAATGGGCTTCTTTTATTACAATTGCACTTACAGGTTGCTGTTTCTATATTTTTTTTGTCCATTACATCTCCTCCTTACTTATATCTATGTCTAATGTATTCTTTAAATGTTAGGTTGATTATATCAAATTAATTTTTTTATGTCGATATTTTATTGACTTTTTTGTAGAAAAATGTAAAAATATATTTATGAAAATAAAGGAGGGATTTTTATGTACGGTTCTTATGATTTATCACCTTATGCAAGAGATGTTGAAAATTCTTTAACATCAGTAGATCAAGTTGCAATATTATCTGTTTTTGGAACAATGCTAGCAGTATATATGTTTATTATTCTTGCAATTGCTATTGTTCAAGTTATCGCAATGTGGAAAGTATTTTCCAAAGCAGGAGAAAAAGGTTGGAAATCTATAATTCCTATCTATAATGTAGTTATTCTATTTAAAATTTCCGGTCTTTCTCCATGGTTAATATTTGTATATTTTGCAGCAATTATTCCATTTATTGGATGGATAGCATGTGTAGGATTAACAGTTTATCTTGCTTACTGTTTATCTAAATCATTTGGAAAAGATATTGGTTATGCTATTGGATTATGGCTACTTGCACCAATCTTTTATATGATTTTAGGATTTGGAAATTCACAATATGTAGGTCCTTATGGTAAAAACAAAAATACTGTAGTTGAAACACAAAAATCAGAATAATCATTATAAAAACATTGTTAACGATAATAATAAAAATATATTATTATCGTTTTTTTATGTAAAAATTGTACTTTATTCAAGTTTCGACTTTTTTTTTATTTCCGTTTTTATATAATGTTTAAAATTAATTATTTTATTGTTTGCCTACTGTATAAAATTCAATTTTAAGGAGGTACTTGCCATTGAATCTAGCAACTTGTAAATATCTTTATAGCAAAGCCATGGCTACTATTGGTTTCATAAAGGTTCTATTAGAACCTGAAGACGCAAATTTTCTTAAGCAAAAACATATTTCTTATAAAAAGACTGTAGAAAATAATACTACTTATTATATTCTAGATTCTAATGAATTAAGAAGTTTGTTTTGTAACTATTGACTAATTACTTTATACAGTAGGAAAAAGAACCCTTCATCTTTTTGAAGGGTTCTTCGCAGTTTTACTCTTGTATTGTTAAATTCTCTAATTCTTTTATTTTATCACGTATTTCGGCAGCCTTTTCAAATTCCATTTCTGCTGCATATTTTAACATCTCATCTGTTAATTTAGTAATTGTTTCCTTTATATCTTCTTCTTTTTCCAGTTTAAATTCTACTCCAATATCTTCTACATTAATAATGCTAATTGTATCACGAATCGATTTTTGTATTGTCTTTGGAGTAATTCCATGTTTCTCATTATATTCTTCTTGAATTCTTCTTCTTCTATTAGTTTCTGAAATCGCTTTTTCCATACTTTCTGTCAATTCATCTGCATACATAATAACAGTACCATCTGTATTTCTAGCAGCACGTCCAATCGTTTGTATTAAAGACCTCTCTGAACGTAAAAAACCTTCTTTATCAGCATCCAAAATAGCCACTAGAGAAACCTCTGGTATATCTAATCCTTCTCTTAAAAGATTAATACCTACTAAAACATCAAATTCTCCCAACCTTAAATTTCGAATAATTGCCATTCTTTCTAATGCTTTTGTTTCAGAATGCATATAATTTACTTTAATATCTAATCCTTTTAAATATTGTGTTAAATCTTCTGCCATTTTTTTCGTTAAAGTAGTTACTAACACTCTTTCTTTTCGTTCTACTCGAATACGAATTTGTTCCAATAAATCATCGATCTGATTCGTTACAGGTTTTACTTCTATTTTAGGATCTAATAATCCTGTCGGACGAATAATTTGTTCTACTACATTATCTTTACTATGTTCTTTTTCATATTCCGCTGGTGTTGCACTTACAAAAATAACTTGATTCATTCTTTCTTCAAATTCGTCAAATTTCAAAGGTCTATTATCAAAAGCAGAAGGTAATCTAAAACCATAATTAACTAAAGATTCTTTTCTTGCTCTATCTCCATTGTACATGGCTCTAACTTGCGGGATAGTAGCATGTGATTCATCTATCAATAACAAGAAATCTTTTGGAAAATAATCAAACAACGTATATGGCGGACTTCCTTCAGGTCTTCCACTAATATGTCTAGAATAATTTTCAATACCAGAACAAAATCCTGTTTCTCTCATCATTTCCATATCAAAATTCGTTCTTTCTTCAATTCTTTGTGCTTCTATCAATTTGTTTTGAGATTTAAAATATTTTACTCTTTCTTCCATTTCTTGTTCTATTGTTATTAATGCTCTTTCCATTTTATCTTTAGTTGTAACATAATGAGATGCTGGTGAAATCAAAATATGTTTTCTATTTCCTATTGGTTTTCCTGTTAGTGGATTGATTTCTGTTATTTTTTCTATTTCATCTCCCCAAAATTCCACTCTTACAGCTGACTCTGATTGGTCAGAAGGATAAATTTCTACAATATCACCTTTTGCTCTAAAAGTTCCTCTTTTAAAATCTATTTCGTTTCTGGTATATTGCATTGTTACTAATTTTTTTAACACAGTATCTCTTGGTTTATTCATTCCGAGTTCTTAAAGATAACATCATTTCTTGATAGTCTATTGGGTCCCCTAATCCATAAATACAAGATACAGATGCTACGATAATAACATCTTTTGTTTCAAATAAAGATAATGTCGCTGAATGTCGTAACTTATCTATTTCATCATTCACAGAAGAATCCTTTTCTATATAGGTATCTGATGATGGGATATAGCTTTCTGGTTGATAATAATCATAATAAGAAACAAAATACTCCACATTGTTTTCGGGAAAAAACTCTTTAAATTCACTATATAATTGTCCAGCTAGTGTTTTATTATGTGCTAAAACAAGAGTTGGCTTTTGAACATTTTGAATAATATTTGCCATCGTAAAAGTTTTTCCAGAACCTGTAACACCAAGTAAAGTCTGAAATTTTTTGCCTTGTTTAATACCTTTTGATAAATATTCAATTGCCTTAGGTTGATCACCAGTTGGCTTATATTCTGAATGTAATTTAAACATAGTTCCTCCTTAAAATTCAAGTTTCTCTTTTTCTTATTTCTGAATAACAAGTTTATCATCTACACAATCAATCATTACCTTAGTAGAAGGTTTAACCTCTTGTTTTAATATTTTTACAGCAATTAATGTTTCCAATTTTTTAGTAACAAACCTTTTTAATGGCCTTGCCCCATATATTTCATCATAACCATTATCAATCAAATATTTTTTTGCATTATCTGTTAATTCTAATGTAATATGTTTATCTTCCAACCTTTTTTCCAAATCTACTACTAACAAATCCAATATCTTTGTAACTTCTTCTTTCTTTAAAGGTTTATAAAATACAATTTCATCTAAACGATTTAAAAATTCTGGTCTAAAACTTTTCTTTAATAAATCATTTACCTTTTCTTTAGCCTCTTCTGAAATTTGTCCTTTATCTGTTATGCCATCTAATATATACTCAGAACCTAAATTCGAAGTCAATATGATAATAGTATTTTTAAAATCTACTGTTCTTCCTTGAGAATCTGTTATTCTTCCATCATCTAACACTTGTAATAATATATTAAATACATCAGGATGTGCCTTTTCAATTTCATCAAATAATACAACTGAATATGGTTTTCTTCTAACAGCTTCTGTTAATTGTCCACCTTCTTCATAACCGACATAACCTGGAGGTGCACCAATTAATCTAGAAGTAGAATATTTTTCCATATATTCTGACATATCAATTCTAATTAAATTATGCTCATCATCAAATAAACATTCTGCTAAACTCTTTGCGAGTTCTGTTTTTCCAACACCTGTTGGGCCTAAAAATAGGAAGGAACCTATTGGTTTTTTAGGATCACTAATTCCCGCTCTTGACCTCATGATAGCTTCTGAAACATCTTCAACAGCTTCATCTTGCCCTATTACTCTTTTATGAAGAAGGTCTTTTAAGTGTAATATTTTTTCTCTTTCACCTTCCATCAATTTTGTTACAGGTATACCTGTCCATCTTGAAACGATTTCTGCAATTTCATCTGCTGTTACTTTATTTCTTAACAAAACATTTTCTTTATTGCTTTCTTTCTTTTCTTCTTCTTCTAATTGTTTTTGTAATTCAGGTAATTTTCCATATCTCAATTCAGCAACCTTATTTAAATCATAACTCCTTTCAGCCTGCTCAATTTGTGCATTTGTTTTTTCTATTTCTTCTCTTAATTTTTGTACTTTTTCAATAGATTGTTTTTCATTGTCCCATTTTGCTTTCATGCTATCAAATTTAGTTTTCAGTTCTGATTTTTCTTTTTTAATATCTTCTAATCTTTGTTTCGAAAACTCATCTTTTTCTTTTGATAATGCGGTTTCTTCTATCTCTAATTGCATTATTTTTCTAGAAACTTCATCTAATTCTACTGGCATTGATTTCATTTCCGTTTTTATTAAACTACATGCTTCATCCACTAAATCTATTGCCTTATCTGGTAAAAATCTATCTGATATATATCGATGAGATAGTGTTGCTGCTGCAATTAAACTATTATCAGAGATTTTTACGCCATGAAATACTTCATACCTTTCTTTTAAGCCCCTTAAAATAGAAATCGTATCTTCCACACTTGGTTCATCTACTATTACTGGTTGGAAACGTCTTTCCAACGCTTGGTCTTTCTCTATATATTGCCTATATTCATTTAATGTTGTAGCCCCTATACAATGTAATTCTCCTCTTGCAAGCATAGGTTTTAATATGTTTCCTGCATCCATTGCTCCATCTGTTTTTCCTGCTCCAACAATAGTATGAATTTCATCAATAAATAAGATGATTTTTCCTTCACTTTTCTTTACTTCTTGTAAAACTGCTTTTAATCTTTCTTCAAATTCTCCTCTATATTTAGCACCAGCAACTAATGACCCCATATCTAAAGAAAATATCGTGCAATCTTGCAAACCTTCTGGTACATCTCCTCTTACTATTCTTAATGCTAATCCTTCTGCTATTGCTGTCTTTCCGACACCTGGTTCACCAATTAAACATGGATTATTTTTTGTTTTTCTAGATAATATTGTAATTACATTTCTTATTTCTGTATCTCTACCTATTACAGGGTCTAATTTTTGTTCTCTTGCCATTTGTACTAAATCTTGTCCATATTTCTTTAAAGCATTATATGTACTTTCTGGATTATCACTTGTTACCCTAGTATTACCTCGCACACTTAATAATGCCTTTAAAAAATCATTTTTATTTACATGGTATTTTTTCAATATTTCCTTGATTTCATTAGTTGGATGATCAAAAATTGCAAGCATAATATGTTCTACTGAAACATATTCATCTTTCATTTTATCTGCTATTTTCTCAGCATTTGTTAATACCAAATCCACATCTCGTGAAACATATATGCTATTAGCTTGTCTTGCCCCTCCTACCATCTTAGGGTCATTTTCCACTTTAGTTTTGATATCTCTTTCAAAACTATCTGGTACTCCCATTTTATTTAATAGTTCTTTTATCAAACTATCTTCTTGTTCCAATAAAGCTAAAATTAAATGTTCTTCTTCAATTTGAGAGTTCTGATTTTGTACTGCTAAGTCTTGTGCCTTTTGTATTGCTTCTAAAGATTTTTGTGTAAATTTTTGTGCATTCATTTTTCATTCCTCCTAACTTTTTGATTTCATATAACGATATCGTTATTTTTAAAACATTCTCTTTTATTCCTTATTGAATTATATCACATAAGTTCAATAAAATTAATATTTTGTTTTTATTTTTTTATATTTTATGTTTCCAGATAATGATTTTTCAGTTATTATTATTTAAAAGTATGATATATTAATATTTTGTAGGCAAGCCCAGATGGTTACGCCCAAGCTATGTTTTGTCAAATAATATTAATATATCAATACTTTTGAAATTTTATTTTTTGTTCATTAACTAGTGACATTTAATTTTTCCCATTCTAAAAGAAATTTTTCTATTTCTGCATTTAACTTTTGTATCTCATCTTGCAATTCTTTTAGTTTTATATAATCTGAGCAATTTTCATCTTTTAGCATTTCGCTTTGTAATATTTTTATTTTATTTTCTCTTTCTTCTATTTCCACTTCTATTTTATTAATTTTATTTTTTATTCTAGTATTCTGTTTTTTTAATAAATACTGGTTTTTATTCTCACTTTCTGGTTTTTTAACCTCTTGCACTTTCATCTGTCTTTCCTCTTTATTAGTCTGATCACATAATTTTTCCTTAAGAGATACATACTCTTGATATGTCCCTTGAAAAAAAGTTACTTTTGTTGGTTCAAATTCTAAAATAGAATCTGCCAATTTATTAACAAAATATCTATCATGGGAAACAAATAAAATAGTTCCTTGATAATTTAACAAAATTTCTTCCAAACTCTCTTTACCAACAATATCCATATGATTAGTAGGTTCATCTAATAATAATAAATTTGGTTTTTTCGTTAAAATTTCGCACAAATGTAATCTTGATTTTTCTCCTCCTGAAAGCATTTTTATTTTTTTGAAAACATCATCTCCTGAAAACAAAAAAGTTCCTAATATGGTTCTTGCTTCAGTTGTTGTTAATTTTGGGAAATGATTACTAAAGTCATCAAATACCGTTATTTCTTGATTTTCGAACTCCATTTGTTGGTCAAAATATGCTTTTTGCACATGATAACCGAATTCTATATCGCCTGCGATTTTAGTTGTTTTTCCAATTAATGTTTTTAATAGAGTAGATTTTCCTATTCCGTTTTCTCCTATTATCCCTAAACGCTGTCCTCTATACAAATCAAAGGTCAGTTTGGATAATGGTTTATCATATCCAATTTCCAAATCCTTTACTGTTAATACCATTTTCCCACTTTCTATTTCGACTTCACCAGTGGTATGGAATGTTTTTAAATCAAATTTATTAGGTTCTTCAATAATTGTCATTTGTTCAATTTTCTTTAATTTAGAAAGTGCCATTTTAGCCTTTGTTGGCTTATACCTAAACCTATCTGCAATTGCTTTTAATCTTTTTATTTCTGCTTGCTGATATTCATAATCTTTTAATTGTTTTTCATAATTTTCTTTTTTCTGCTTTTCAAAAGAAGCATAATTTCCTTTATATTCTTTGATTGAGGCATATTCTATTTCATAAACTTTGTTTACAATCCTGTCTAGAAACATTCTATCATGTGATACAATTACGACTGATTTTGGATATTCTTTTAAGTATTTTTCTAACCATTCTATTGCTGTAATATCTAAGTGATTTGTTGGTTCATCTAATAATAAAATATCAGGTTTACTAAGTAATAACCTTAAAAAAGCGATTTTAGTTCTTTGCCCTCCAGAAAATTGGTCTATTCTTTTATTCTGGTCTTCTTTTGAAAAGCCAAATTTTTTCATGGCTGTTTCATATTCTTTCTGGTAGGTATAACCACCTTGAAACTCGAATTTCTCTAAATCTTTGGTGTAATTTTCAATTAACTCTGAAGAACTTTGTGTTTGTAATTGTTCAGCCATTTGGTTTATTTTCTTTTCTAATTCTACTAATGGTTGATAAGCTTTTAATATTTCTTCTATCATAGTACTAGAAGAGTTTTCAAATTCTATTTGCTTTAGATATCCTATTTTAGGAGTTCCTTGTTTATATATTGCAAATTTGCTTTCTCCTATTCCTTCTTCTAACATAGAATTATCCACGATTGCTTTTAATAATGTTGTTTTTCCACTCCCATTTCTTCCTACTATTGCTATTTTATCTTTTTCTTTTATTTCAAAATTGATTTCTTCTAATATCGTGTCTGCTCCATAGGATATAGAAGCATTTACTATTTTGTAATTCATTTTTTTGACTCCCTTTACTGCATTTTTTTGTTTGTATATATGTATCAAAATTATAACATAAAAAGAAAAATTACTCTATAATTCCTATAAAATAATTTTTCTTTTAGCAAGTTTTGTAACTATAATACTTAGAAAATGCATTTTATTTTTTATGCAGTAACAATTCGTGGGGACCAGCAAGCATACAGTCTGTTTATTTTATTTATTGTTTTATTTATATTTATCTACAGACTGTGCGATGCTGGGAGTTACAAATAAAAAATAAAATGCATTTTCTAATTTTTCTAAATTAAAATAGCTGTAATTGTAACAAATATTAGTTATTTTTATCTTTATAAATTCTAATCATATCACCCAAAGACATCTTAGTTCCATAATTCAAAATCGCATTAGAATATATTTTAATAGCCACATTTGCAACAATCAAAATGGTTACTACCAAAATCGCTAAAGAAATAACAACATCTGTTACACTTGCCACTCCCATCATAATTCTAAATGGCATACAAAATGGTGAAGATATTGGAAACATAGAAGCAAACACATTTAAATTACTGGTTGGATTCATCATTGTGAAATAAGATAAGTAAAATCCTATCACTGCTAATATTGCAACAGGAGTATTGGCAGATTGTATATCCTCTGGTTTACTTACAGTAGAACCTGTTAAGGCATAAAGTAACGCATATGCAAAATATCCAAGTATAAAATATATAATTGTAATAATTGCTAAGTATGGCGTAAATTTAGACATATCTAAAACAGATTCTATCATTCCTGGTTCTAAGAACAATTTTGCAGATATTAATGCAACTGCTACAAATAAACATACTTGCACTAATCCAACAATACCAATTCCTATGGTTTTTCCCATTACGATTGTTCTTGGAGATGTTGATGTTACTAATGTTTCCATTATTTTTGAAGTTTTTTCTGTTGTAATAGAACTAGATACTTGGTAAGCACAAAAATAAATAGCATAAAATAATACTAAAGATAATATCATAATAACTGCCACATTACCACTTACTTCTTGCTCTTCTGTCTGTTCTATATGATATTCAAAATTAGGTGTTAAAGATTGTAATTGTTCTTGTGTTAATCCCAATTTTGATATTTGCAAATTTGTATAGGTTGTACTTATTGCATTTATTAAATCTTCTGGCATACTAGAAATAGTAGCTATATTTTTTACGATATATCTCAATTGATAAGCATTCGCATTTTCTGTACTTTTCTCTATGATAATTGCTTCACTTATTTCTTCATTCTCAATTTTACTTTTTACATCTTCAAATGTTAGGTTTTCATTTGAAGTTTGTACTTGATATCCTAAATCCATAGAATTTAAAGCATCTAATGTCCCTTCAAATACATTTTGAGAATCTACTATTAATAACTGTTCTCCAACGGTATTTTGTCCATTATTATCATTACTAAAAAAGCGGACGATATTTGGTATATTAAATCCTACTACAATTAAAAGTAAAATGATAATAGTTGTAACAATAAATGACTTTCGTTTTAACATTTCTTTCATCGTAAAAATAGTCACAGTTTTTAAATCTTTCATTTTACTCACCCACCTTTTCTATAAATATGTCATTCAATGTTGGTTTTTTAATCTCAAATTTATTAATTTCAACATTGTCTTTTACTAGTTTTTGTAATAATTGGTGAGCCGCTTCTTCTGATTTTATTTTAATAGTATAATCATTATTTTTTGAAAATTCTATTGTCATGTCTTCATTATTGATATAATTATCAATAGCAACATTAGTAGACATTTCTAATCTATTTGCTGGATAAGTTTCTTTTATCTCTTTTAAATTTCCTTGTAATACAGTCTTTCCTTTATTTAAAATTAAAATATCACTACAAAACTCTTCAATAGATGCCATTTGATGGCTAGACATGATAATATATTTTCCCTGTTTTACTAAATCTATAATAACATTTTTTAAAATCTCACTATTAACAGGGTCTAATCCACTAAAAGGTTCATCCAAAACAATTAATTCAGGATTATGCAAAATAGAAGTCATAAACTGAATTTTTTGTTGATTTCCCTTAGATAATTTTTCTGCTGGCATAGGTATATATTCTTCTACTTTTAATATCTTTGCCCATTTCTGAATAGCTTCTCCTGCTTCTTGCCTTTTCATTCCTTTTAATTCCGCAAAATACATTAATTGGTCATAAATCTTAGTTTTAGGATATACTCCCCTTTCTTCTGGAAGATATCCAAAATTCACATGTTTCCTTTCAACAGATTTTCCATTCCAAGTAATTTCACCTGTATCCTTTTTTATAATTCCAAGTAACATTCTAATCGTCGTTGTTTTTCCTGCACCATTGGTCCCTAAAAGTCCAAATACACCTGGTTTATTCACTTCAAAAGAAATATTTTGAACAGCCTGTTTGCCAATAAATGCTTTAGATACATTTTGCAATTTTAGTCCCATTTTTACTCCCTTCCTTTTCTATCATCAATTTATTAGCTATATCTCTTTCTGCAACACTTAGAGATATAGCTTTTTAACTGTTCATATTATATATGATGATATCTTTTTTGACAATATTTTCATGACATTTTTTTGTTTTGTGTCATTTTTTATTATCTTTTATTTCACATAATCTAAAACTTTCTATGTCATAACACTAGTATCTTTTGGAAATTCTATATAAAATGCAATAAATTCATCCTTATTTTCTGCATAAATAATGCCATGATGTAATTCTATAATTTGTTTGGTAATCGCTAACCCT
>CALVSQ010000059.1 GCA_944359085.1 uncultured Bacilli bacterium
TCAACTGATGAAGCTAATGAATTAAAAGCTAAATTCGAAGAAGCTGGCGCTACTGTTGAATTAAAATAATTAATAAAAAGCCTGTACGATTTTAGTATGGGCTTATTGTGTTTTTAGAAAAGAGGAAGATAAATGAGTTACTATTTTACTAACGACGAAACATTAAAAAGTGAAGTAAAAACAATAAATGTAATTATCAACAATCTTCCTTTTTCTTTTTATACTGATAATGGAGTTTTTTCTAAAAAAGGATTGGACTTTGGTACAAGAACACTACTAGAAAATTTACCAGATTTAAAAGGAAATATATTAGATATCGGTTGTGGCTATGGCCCAATCGGTATTTATATTTCTAAAAAGAATAATTTATTAGTTGATATGATTGATATTAATAGAAGAAGTTTAGATTTAGCTGTTAAAAATTCAAATCTAAATAATGTAAAAACAAATGTATTTGAAAGTGATTTATATGATAATGTTAATAAAAAATATGATTTTATAGTAACCAATCCCCCTATTAGAGTAGGTAAGAAAATATTATATAAATTATTGTTTGAAGCTAAAAATTATTTAAATAAAAATGGTGAATTATGGTTAGTAGTAAATAAAGATCAAGGAGCTAAAAGTTTAGTTAAAGACCTAAGTAAAGAATATGAAACTACAATTATTTGTAAAAATAAAGGTTTTTTCATAATTAGGGCAATAAACAATTGACATGTTGATAAAGATTTGATAAAATTATAAATTGGTGGCATGTACTTTTGTTGCATGATAATATAGTGTATAGGGGTGAAAGAGTGGCATATACAACAAAAAAATGTGGAGATTATCGTGAAAGAAGAAATTATGCAAAAACAAAAAATGCAATTGAATTAAACAATTTGTTAGAAATTCAAAAAAAATCTTATGATTGGTTTATGACAGAAGGAATCAAAGAAGTATTTGATGACATTTTTCCTGTAGAAAGTTTTACAGGAAATTTATCGTTGGAATTTGGAGAATTTTCTTTTGATCAACCAAAATATTCAATTAAAGGTTGCAAAGAAAGATATGCAACTTATGCTGCACCTTTAAAGGTAGAAGCAAGACTTTTTAATGGTGAAACAGGTGAAGTTAAGGAACAAGAAATTTTCTTAGGTGATATGCCTATAATGACAGAAACAGGAACATTCATAATTAATGGTGCAGAACGTGTTATCGTTTCACAATTAGTTCGTTCTCCAAGTTGTTATTATGGTAAAGAAGTAGATAAGAAAAATGGACGAGTTACTATTACTTCACAAATTATTCCAACTAGAGGAACATGGTTAGAATATGAAATCGATTCAAGAGATGTTATCTATGTAAGAATCGATAGAACAAGGAAAGTTCCAATCACAACACTACTTAGAGCAATCGGTTTAAATAGTGATGAAGATATAATTGATTTATTTGGTGAAAATGAATTAATTACTAAAACAATTGAAAAAGATACAAATAAAAATACCGATGAATCATTAATTGATATTCATTCAAAATTAAGACCAGGTGAACCATCTACTTTAGATAGTGCGAAAAATCAACTAATTACTAGATTTTTTGATGCGTTTAGATATGATTTGGCTAAAGTAGGGCGTTACAAATTTAATAAAAAATTAAATGTTTTAGATAGATTATTAGGTAATAAATTAGCTGAAACAATTAAAGTTGGTGATGAAGTAATCGCTAACGATGGTGATTTAGTAACTAAAGAGTTATTAGAAAAATTAAAACCAGTTTTTGAAAATGGTTATGGTGTTAAAGAAGTATTAATTAATGAAGAATTAGATAGTTATAATAGAGTTCAAATTGTTAAAGTATACAATAAAGAAGGTAAAGTAACTAAAATTATTGGTAATGATCAAACAATTACTGAAAAAAGATTAACTATTTCTGATATTTATGCATCAGTATCATACTATTTAAATTTATTTGAAGGTATTGGTTCATTTGATGAAATTGACCACTTATCAAATAGACGTGTAAGACAAGTAGGAGAATTATTACAAAATCAATTTAGAATTGGTGTATCAAGAATTGAAAGAGTTATTAGAGATAGAATGAGTACTCAAGAATTAGCTGAAGTTACACCTAAAACTTTAATAAATATTAGACCACTAACTGCAGCAATTAAAGAGTTCTTTGGTTCATCTCAATTATCACAATTTATGGATCAAACAAATCCAATTGCCGAACTAGCTAATAAAAGACGTTTATCTAGTTTAGGTCCAGGTGGTTTATCAAGAGATAGAGCAGGTATGGATGTTCGTGACGTTAATCCATCACACTATGGTAGATTATGTCCAATCGAATCTCCAGAAGGACCAAATATCGGTTTAATTACTGCTTTAGCAAGTTACGCTAGAGTAAATGATTATGGATTTATTATGACTCCATATCGTAAAGTAGAAAATGGTAAATTAACAGATGAAGTTGTATATATGACAGCTGACGAAGAATTAGATCATTATATATCTCAAGCTACTGTTAAATTAGATGAAAATGATTGCTTTGTTGAAAAACAAGTTCCAGTTAGATATCGTGGCGACAACATTATGGTTGAATCTAAAAAAGTAGATTATATCGATGTTTCACCACAACAAGTAATTTCGATTACTACTCAAGGTATTCCATTCTTGGAACACGATGATGGTAAAAGAGCACTTATGGGTTCTAACATGCAACGTCAAGCTATTCCATTATTAAAATCAGAAGCTCCTTTAGTAGGAACAGGTATCGAAGCAATTTCAGCTCGTGATGGTGGTTCTGTTGTAATTGCTAATGCTGATGGTGTAGTTGAATATGTTGATGGTAAAAAAATAGTAGTTAAAACTAAAGGTGGTAAGGATACTTATTACTTAAATGGATATGAAAGAAGTAATAATGGTACTTGTTATCATCAAGTTCCTATTGTAAGAGCTAACGACGTTATTAAAAAAGATCAAATAATTGCTGATGGTCCTTCAACTGATAAAGGTGAAATGGCCTTAGGTAAAAATGTAACTGTTGCATTCATGAACTTTAATGGATATAACTACGAAGATGCGGTAATCTTAAATGAAAGATTAGTAGCAGATGATGTTTATACATCAATTCATATCGAAGATTATCAAATTGAATGTCGTGATACTAAATTAGGCCCAGAAGAATTTACAAGAGATATTCCAAATATTGGTGAAGACGCTCGTAAAAACTTGGATGAAAATGGTATTATTAGAATCGGTACTGAAGTACATGATGATGATATTTTAGTTGGTAAAGTAACACCAAAAGGTATGGCTGAATTAACTAGTGAAGAAAAATTATTACATGCTATATTTGGTGAAAAAACAAGAGAAGTAAGAGATACATCTTTAAGAGTACCTCATGGTGGTGAAGGAATCGTTCATGATGTTAAAATTTTTACTAAAGAAGATTCTGATGAATTACCTGCTGGTGTATCTAAAATAGTTCGTGTTTATATAGCTCAAAAACGTAAAATTTCAATTGGTGATAAAATGGCAGGACGTCATGGTAATAAAGGTGTTATTTCATTAATATTACCACAAGAAGATATGCCTTATATGGCTGATGGAACACCTATTGATATCTTACTTAACCCATTAGGAGTTCCTTCTCGTATGAATATTGGACAAATCTTAGAAATGCATTTAGGTGCAGCAGCTAAAGAGTTAAATATTCATGTTATGACTCCAGCATTCGATGGTGCTACTAGAGAAGAAATTATTGATGCTTTAAAAGAAGCTAAATTATCAGAAGATGGTAAAATGGTTCTATATGATGGTAGAACTGGTGAACCATTTGATAATAGAATATCTGTTGGTGTTATGTATATGATTAAATTACACCACATGGTAGATGATAAATTACATGCTAGATCTACTGGTCCATACTCATTAGTTACTCAACAACCATTAGGTGGTAAAGCTCAATTTGGTGGACAAAGATTTGGAGAAATGGAAGTTTGGGCATTATATGCTTATGGTGCTGCTCATGTATTACAAGAAATGATGACTATTAAATCAGATGATGTTGTAGGTCGTGTTAAAGTATATGAAGCATTAGTTAAAGGAACACCACTTCCACCAAGCAGTGTACCAGAAAGCTTTAGAGTATTAATTAAAGAATTCCAAGCTTTAGGATTAGATATCAGTGTTTTATCTGAAAACGGTAAATTAATTGATATGAAAGAAGTAGAAGCGATGGATCAAGAAGGATTTGTAAGTGTTGAAGATTTTGAAAATAGTATTCAACCAATCAAAGAAAATAATGAAGAAAATACTAATGATTCTGTAGAAAAAACAGATGAATTTAATGAATCTGAAGAAGATTTTGATGATGAAGAATTTGATGAATCAGAAGATAAGGAGGCTATGTAATGAATATTAATGAATTTGAAGGATTAAAAATTTCTATAGCTTCTCCTGAAAAAATTCGCTCATGGTCTTATGGTGAAGTTAAAAAAGCTGAAACAATTAACTATCGTACTTTAAAACCAGAAAGAGATGGATTGTTTTGTGAAAAAATATTCGGTCCAACTAAAGACTTTGAATGTTCATGTGGGAAATATAAAAGATTAAGATATAAAAATATTGTTTGTGATAGATGTGGAGTTGAAGTTACTCGTAGTAAAGTAAGAAGAGAAAGAATGGGACACATTGAACTTGCAACTCCTTGTTCTCACATTTGGTTCTTTAAAGGTGTACCATCTAGAATTGGTTTAGTTCTAGATATGTCACCTAGGGATCTAGAAGAAGTTTTATATTTCGTATCATATGTTGTTTTAGATCCAGGACCAGCTCCATTAGAGAAAAAACAAACTATTTCTGATAAGGAATATCGTGCATATTATGAAAAATATGGTAGTGCATTTAGAGTTGGTATGGGTGCTGAAGCAATTAAAGAATTGCTAGAACAAGTAAATCTAGAAGAAGAAGTAAATAAAATTAAAGAAGAAATTGAAAGTATTAAAGATTCAACTAGTCAAAAAAGAATAAGATTAATTAAAAGATTAGATGTTTTAAATGCTTTCTTAGAATCAGGTAATAGACCTGAATGGATGATATTAGAAGCATTACCTGTTATTCCTCCAGAATTAAGACCAATGATTCAATTAGATGGTGGTAGATTTGCTACATCTGATTT